>NZ_BAAAMU010000019.1:128012-129781 GCF_039529435.1 Nonomuraea maheshkhaliensis | reverse complement strand
CATCAGCCAGCTCCGCGCGGCCGAGCAGGCCGGCGACGACCCGGCGGGCCGGCGCCGCCACCTCACCGCGGCGGCCGGGCTGGCCAGGGAGAGCCTGTCGGAGGCGCGGCGGTCGGTGGACGCGCTGCGCCCGGAGCCGCTGCGGGCAGCCGGGCTGGAGGAGGCGCTGGCCGACGTGGCCGGCCGCTGGACGGAACTGCACGGCATCCCGGTACGGGTCATGACGACCGGCACGGCCCGGCCGATACCGCCGGAGGCCGAGGTCGCGCTGCTGCGGGCCGCTCAGGAGGCGCTGGCCAACGTGGCCAAGCACGCGGGGGCGACCCGGGTGGGGGTGACTCTGTCGTACCTGGAGGACGAGGTGGCGCTGGACGTACGCGACGACGGCAGCGGCTTCGACCCGGCCGGGCTCGGCGGCGGCGCCGACAGCGCCGGGTTCGGGCTGGAGGCGATGCGGCAGCGGATCGAGGGGCTGTCCGGCAGCCTGGCGGTCGAGTCGGAGCCGGGCGCCGGCACGGGCATCTCGGCCCGTGTGCCCGCCGCGCGAGAGGGGGCCGAAGCGTGATCAGGCTGCTGGTCGTGGACGACCATCCGGTGGTCAGGGACGGGCTGAGCAGTATGTTCGCCCGCGAACCCGACTTCGAGGTGGTCGGCGAGGCCGGCGACGGGGCCGAGGCGGTCCGGCTGGCCAGGGCGCTGCGGCCCGACGTGATCCTCATGGATCTACGCATGCCGGGCACGGACGGCGTCAGCGCCATGCGGGAGCTGGCCCGGGACGGAGGCGGGGCGCGGGTGCTGGTGCTGACCACGTACGACACCGACAGCCACGTGTTGCCCGCGATCGAGGCCGGCGCCACCGGCTACCTGCTGAAAGACGCGCCCCGCGACGAGCTGCTGCGCGCGGTCCGAGCCACCGCGCGGGGCGAGGCGGTGCTCGCGCCGTCGGCGGCGGCGCTGCTGATGAGCCGGGTACGCTCGTCCGCCACCGGTCCGCTCAGCCCGCGGGAGCTCGAAGTGCTGCAGCTGGTGGCCGCGGGGGCGACGAACCGGGAGGCGGCGGCGAAGCTGTTCGTCACCGAGGCCACGGTGAAGTCGCACCTGCTGAACATCTACGGCAAGCTCGGCGTGGGCGATCGGGCCGCCGCGGTCACCGAGGCGTTCAACCGGGGCCTGCTCGTCCCGCGATCACCTGAGCGGTGACGTCGGCGTTCAGCGGATTTCAGCCATGACGCGCCGCATGTCGGAGACGGCGCGCAGGGTGCCGCCGATCGTGCCGGTCACCTTCGAACGCCCGGTCCTGGGCAGGTAGTCCACCCGCACCTCGTCGATCCGCCAGCCGGCCGAGGCGGCGCGCAGCACCATTTCCAGCGGGTAGCCGAAGCGGCGGTCGGTCAGTGCGAGGTCCAGCAGCGCCAGGCGTCTGGCCGCCCGCATGGGGCCGAGGTCGTGCAGCGGCGCACCCGTACGGCGGCGCAGGTTCGCGGCCAGGACGGCGTTGCCCAGCCGCGCGTGCCGGGGCCAGGCGCCCGCGCCCCGGGGCGTACGCCGGCCCATGACCAGGTCGGCGCGCCCGCCGAGCACCGGATCTGCCACCCGGGGCAGCTGGCCGGGGTCGAGCGAGGCGTCGGCGTCCATGAAGCAGACCAGGTCGGCGGTGGCGGCGAGCAGCCCGGCATGGCAGGCGGCGCCGAAACCGAGCGCGGGCTCGTGGAACACCCCCGCGCCGGGGCCGGGGGGGAGGGGGGGGATCGGAGGCATGTCGTTCTGTG
>NZ_BAAAMU010000019.1:65917-128002 GCF_039529435.1 Nonomuraea maheshkhaliensis | reverse complement strand
GAAACCGCGCGCGGGCTCGTGCACCACCCGCGCGCCGAGGCCGGCGGCGACCTCCGCCGACCGGTCCGTGCAGCCGTTGTCGACCACGATCGGGCGGTAGCCGGCGGGCATGCGCCCGAGCACCCAGCCGAGCGCGTCCTCCTCGTTCAGGCAGGGCAGAATCACGTCCACCGTCATGATCGGCGGGCCTCCTCGTAGCGCGATGGGGATCGGATCGGGTCTCGGGACTCGTTCAGGATCGAGCCTCGGACTCGTTCGGGCGGGGCTCGGGGGCGGGCGTCACGACCAGGCGAACTCCTTCACGCCCGCCTCGAAGCCGATCTCGGCGTGGAAGCCGAGCTCGGTCCTGGCCCGTGCGGCCGAGGCGACGATGTGGCGGACGTCGCCGAGCCGGTAGGCGCCGGTCACCACCGGATCGGGCCCGCCGCGCTCGGCCGCCAGCGCGGCGGCCATGTCGCCCACGGTGTGCGGGGTGCCGGAGGCGACGTTCCAGGCGCGCAGCTCGCCGGCCGGGACGGTCGCCGACACGGTCGCCGACATGGCCGCGAGGTTGGCTCTGGCCACGTCCCTGACGTGCACGAAGTCACGCCGCTGGCGGCCGTCCTCGAACACCTTCGGCGCCCGGCCCGCCTCCAGCTCGGAGCGGAAGATCGCGGCCACCCCGGCGTAGGGCGTGTCGCGCGGCATGCGCGGCCCGTAGACGTTGTGGTAGCGCAGCGCCGCCGCGCTCGCGCCGGTCTGCCTGGCCCAGTTGGCGGCCAGGTGCTCCTGCGCGAGCTTGCTGGTGGCGTAGGCGTTGCGCGGGTCGGGCCGGGCATCCTCGTCGATCTCCACGCAGGCCAGCGGCGCGCCGCAGCGTGGGCACGGCGGCTCGAACCGGCCGTGCTCCAGGTCGTTCACGGTCCGCGGCCCCGGACGTACGTCACCGTGTTCCGCGCACTCGTAGCGGCCCTCGCCGTAGATCACCATCGAGGACGCCAGCACGAGCCGGCCGATCCCGTGCCTGGCCATGGCGGCGAGCAGGACCGCCGTGCCGTACACGTTGACGCCGGCGTAGCCGGGCAGGTCGGAGACGTCCACGCCGAGCCCGACCTTGGCGGCCTGGTGCACCACGACGTCCGCGCCGGGCAGCAGCCCGTCGAGGACGGCCGGGTCCTGGACGTCCTGGCCGGTGCGCAGGTCGAGGCCGACGACGTCGTGACCCGCCGCCTCCAGGGCCTCGGCCACGTGCCCGCCGATGAAACCGGCCGAGCCGGTGACCAACACTCTCATGCCGCCGACGCTAGGCCGCGGGCCCGCTCGCGGTAAGGGACGTTCGCAGTTCGTAAGGCTTCTTACGGAGATCGAACGGAGAGCGACGGAGCGACCGCGAACCTGCGCGTGGATGCGAGGCTGCCGCCTGTGAGCCGGAACACGTTAGCGACGGGGGCGGTGCTCATCCTCCTGGCGGCCACCGTGGCCGGGATGGTGACGGGGCCGCCCCGCCTTGGCTGGTACCTGCCGGCCTGGGCCCTGTTCTGCGCGGCTCTGTGGCTGGCCGGGCGGGTGCCGGAGCGGCGGCTGACCGCGCTCGTCGTCGCCGGCGGGATCCTGCTGGCCGCGACCGGGCTGGTGGCGCCGCCGAGCAGCAGCACCGACTCCTTCCGCTACGCCTGGGACGGCAAGGTGCAGGCCGCGGGCATCTCGCCCTACGACCACCCGCCGTCCGACCCGGCGCTCTCCGGGCTGCGTGACGGATGGCTCTTCCCCGCTGACTGCGCCGGGCCCGGTCTCTACCCGCTGCCGGACGGCGGCTGCACCCGGATCAACCGCCCCACCGTGCCGACGATCTATCCGCCGCTCGCCCAGGGCTACTTCCTGCTGGTGCACTGGCTGTCGCCGGAGGGGTCGCGGCACAAGGTCCTCCAGCTCGGCGGCTGGCTGATGGCCGTGCTCACGCTCCTGACGCTGTGCCGGCTGGCGGGCGCGCGGCGGGCGGCGATCTGGGCGTGGTGTCCCGCCGTACCGGTCGAGGCGGTGAACAACGCGCACGTAGACATGGTAGGCGTGCTGCTGGTGGCGCTGGCCTTCTGGACCGTACGGGGGCGCGGCAAGCCTCTGCACGTGCGGGGGCTCTGGGCGCGCGGGGCCCTGCTGGGCGGTGCCGTGGCGGCCAAGCTGCTGCCCGCGACGGCGCTCGTGGGCTCGCTGTCCGGCGTGCTGGCCAGCGGGGCGCCGGGCGGGGCGGGCGGCGTGATCGGCGCGGCGGCGCTGGTGCTGCTGCTCGGCGTGGTGCTGCCCGCGACGGCCGTGGTCGTGCTGTCGTACGTGCCGTACGTGCTGGCCTCGGGCCCCGCGGTGGCGGGTTACCTGCCGGGCTACCTCCAGGAGGAGCGCTACGAGGGCGGCGGCAACCGCTACCTGGTCCTGCGGCTGCTCCTGCCGGACGCGTGGGCCCCGTACGCGGCGATCGGGCTGCTGGCGCTGGTCATCCTGGCCGTCCTGCGGTACGGCCGCCAGGAGCGGCCCTGGCAGGGCGCGCTGGTGGTCAGCGGCGCGCTGCTGCTGCTGTTCACCCCCGGCTACTCCTGGTACGCGCTGCTGGTCGTCGCGCTGGCCGCCAAGACCGGCCGGTGGGAGTGGCTGGGCGCGGCCCTGGCGGGCGCCATCGCCTACGTCGACGGCCCGATGGGCGCCGGCACCCTCGCAACCGTTTTCTACGCCGCGGCCGTGGTGGCCGTGCTGATCGGCTGGGCCGTACGCCGCCCCGTTGAAAGGACTGAGCACGCTGAGCAACCCCGATCATCTGCCCCAGATCCTGATCATCGCCAAGGAACCGGTCCCGGGCCGGGTCAAGACCCGGCTGACCCCGCCGTTCAGCCAGGAGGAGGCCGCGGCCCTGGCGCTGGCCTCGCTCCGTGACAGCCTGCGGGCCGTGGCCGCGACGCCGGCCGCGCAGCGGGTGCTGGCCCTGGACGGTCTGCCGGGCGGCTGGCTGCCGGAGGAGTTCGCGGTGATCCCGCAGCGCGGCGACGGCCTGGACGAGCGCCTGGCCGCGGCGTTCTCCGACACGCACCGGCTGCGGCCGGGGCCGGTCGTCCTGATCGGCATGGACACCCCGCAGGTCACGCCGGAGCTGCTGAGCGAGGCGGGGGAGGCGCTGACGGAGCACGACGCGGTCTACGGCCCGGCCGCCGACGGCGGGTGGTGGCTGCTCGGCCTGCGCAGGCCCGACCCGGAGCTGCTGCTGGGGGTGCCCATGTCGCATCCGGAGACTGGCAAGTTCCAGCTCGACCGGCTGGACCGCGCGGAGCTGACCGTGCACCAGTTGCCCGAGCTGATCGACGTCGACACGGCGGCGGACGCCGCCGCCCAGGCCGCGCAGGCGCCCGCGTCCTGCTTCGCCGCCGAGCTGAGGAGGCTGGGCCGATGATCGGCGAGCTGTACGCAGACGCGCTCGCCGGAGAGAGCGCCGAGATCGAGTACGTGGACGGCACCCGCGTCACGCTGGAGGCCGCGCGCTGGTTCGAGCCGATCGACGGGGACGAGGAGCTGCTGAGCCGGTGCGCCAGCCCGACACTCGACATCGGCTCAGGCCCAGGACGGCTGACGGCGGCGCTGACCCGGCGCGGCGTCACCTCGCTCGGCATCGACATCACGCCCCGCGCCGTCGCCCTGACCCGCCGCGCCGGCGGCTTCGCCCTGCTCCGTGACGTCTTCGACGACATTCCCGGCAGCGGCCGCTGGGCCACCGCGCTGCTCGCCGACGGCAACATCGGCATCGGCGGCAACCCCGAGACGCTGCTGCGCCGGGTCAGGCAGCTCATCCGGCCCGGCGGCACGGTCCTGGCCGAGGTGGCGCCGCCGGGGACGCGCAGCCGGGTGGACCGGGTCCGGCTGCGCAGAGGGCAGCTGGCCGGCGAGTGGTTCGGCTGGGCCACGGTCTCGGCGAGCGACCTCGGGCGGGTCGCGCGGGCGGGCGGCTTCGACGGCGCCGACCACTGGAACGCGAACGGCCGCTGGCTGGCCCGCCTGTACTGACCCGGCTCAATGGGGACGGCGCTTGATGGAGACCGGGCTGATCGGGACAGGAACTGAGGGGGTCGGGGCATGCGGCTGGCGCGGCGGTGGTGGGCCGCCGCGCCGCCGGACGTCCGCCCAGAGGGTCAGCTCGCGCTACAGGAGACCGTGGGCCAGGTGTAGTTGCCGTTGTGCTGGATCGTCACCCCCCAGTTGTTCCCGCTGCCGTTGGGCTGGGCGCTCAGCACCTGGGCGCTCGGATAACTGGCACTGATGTTCCAGGTGGCCAGCACCTTCGCCGGGGACGGCACGTTCATCGTCACGGTCCAGTTGCTCGAACCGCTGACGGCGACGTTGAGGTTGTACCGGTCGCTCCACTGCTGACCGGCGGAGAGCGTCGCGGTGCAGCCACCGCCGCCGCCCCCTCCGCCCCCTCCGCCCCCACCGCCACCACCACCGCCGCCTCCGCCACCGGAGCCGCCGATCGTGATGTTGGAGCTGCCGCTGCTCTGGTAGCCCTCGGTCGCCATGATCATGTAGTCGTGGTTGCCCAGGCTCATCCCGTTACGGGCCCAGGCGTCGAAGTGGTTGCCCGCGGTGATGGTGCCGCCGGTCCGCTTCGACTGCCGTACGCTCCAGTACTGGTTGAAGGTCCTGGTGCCCTCGATGGAGGGGGCGTTGTAGCGGGTGGTCTGGTAGATGTCGTACGTGCCGCCGTCACTGGTGACCGTGCCCTTGTAGGTCCCCGTGGGCCGGTAGGTGCCCCAGTTGTCGACGATGTAGTACTCCACCAGCGGATTCCTGGTCCACCCGTAGAGGGTCAGGTAGGCGTTGCCCGACGGGTTGAAGCTGCCCGAATAGCTGACGGTCCTCCGCCCGCCGGGGTTCCAGCCCTTGCCGGCGACGAAGTTGCCGGTGTTGCGCCAGGACGTGCTGTAGTTGCCGCCCGATCCCAGCTCCATGGAGACCGTTCCGGCGCTGTCGGTCCAGAACGAGTAGAAGTAGCCGTTGTTGGTGCCGGTCTGGTTGGAGGTGATGGGGGCCGCGTGGGCGATGCCGGGCGTCATCGCCGTGGCCGCGACCAGGGCGACGACGCAGGCCCGGCTGACGAACCGTCTGAGGCGGCTCTTCGGGTGAGCGGGGGAGTCGTTCATGTGACGGTGCTACCTCCCGTCGATGTCGAAACTATCGGCATTTCGGCGAAAGTATCGGCCCGGTTTCCGGAGGCTGTCAACGGACTCAGCCTGGGTGTGCGATCCTGCTCTGGTCAGGGCCGGATCGACCTCGTGAAACTTTCAGCAATGCCCCGAAACTTGCCGCACCGTACATACGTGTCAATCAACCGAACGGTGGGTTCCGGAATCCGCCACGACCACCTCTGACGGTGGCCGCCGGGTCGATTCGCGCGGAACGCCGCCGGAAGATCCTTGAGTCATGGCAGTCATCGAGGTCAAGGGCCTCACCAAGAGGTACGCGGGTCAGACGATCCTGGACGGGGTGTCGTTCTCCGTGGACGAGGGCGAGATCTTCGGCATCCTCGGCCCCAACGGCGCGGGCAAGACCACCACCGTCGAGTGCGTCGAAGGGCTCAGGCGGCCCGACAGCGGATCCGTCCGCGTGCTCGGGCTCGATCCCGGCAGCAACAGGGCGCTGCGCGAGCAGATCGGCGTGCAGTTGCAGCACACCCAGTTGCCGGAGAACATCAAGGTCTGGGAGGCGCTCGACCTGTACGCCTCCTTCTACGCCGCCCCGCGCGACTGGCGCGAGCTGATCGAGCAGTGGGGCCTGGCCGACAAGCGCGACGCCCGCTTCGGCAAGCTGTCGGGCGGCCAGAAGCAGCGGCTGTTCATCGCTCTCGCGCTGATCGGCAACCCGCGGGTGGCCTTCCTCGACGAGCTGACCACGGGCCTCGACCCGCAGGCGCGCCGGGCCACCTGGGAGCTGATCAAGCGGGTCCGCGCCGGCGGCGTGACCGTGGTGCTGGTCAGCCACTTCATGGACGAGGTCGAGGAGCTCTGCGACCGGGTGGCGGTGTTCGACCAGGGCCGCATCGTGGCCGTGGACACCCCGGGCGGGCTCATCGAGGGCACCGGCGCCGAGCACCACATGAGGTTCACCCTGATGACGCAGGCCGACCCGAACGAACTGCTCGGCGACGTGCCGGGGGTGTCGGGCGTGGCCAGGGACGGCGACCGGGTGGTCGTCACCGGCAGGGGCGACTTCGCCACCGCCGTCACGGCCCGGCTCGCCCGCCACCACGTCCTGGTCAGCGACCTGCGGATCGACAAGCGCACGCTCGACGACGCCTTTCTCGCCCTCACCGGCCGTACCTGGGAGAACTGACATGACCGCACTCGCCAAACTCACCACCGTCGAGCTGAAGCTCCTGGTCAGGGAGCCGGGCTCGCTGTTCACGGTGCTCATCCCGCTGTTCATCCTGGTCGTCTTCGGCAGCTCGATCGAGCCGGGTGACACCGTGCTGCTCCCCATGGCGCTGGCCATCGCGGTCGGGCTGGTCGGGCTCTACATGCTTCCGACGACGCTGGCGACGTACCGGGAGAGAGGGATCCTGCGCCGGCTCTCCACGACGCCGCTGCGGCCGGGGAACATGCTGGCGGTGCAACTGCTGCTGCAAGTGGTCCTCACCGCCGTCACCTGCGGGCTGCTGCTGGCCGTCGGCGTGAACGCGCTGGGCGCGCGCCCGCCGGGCGCGGCGTGGGCGGTCGTGCTGACGTTCGTGCTCGGCACGGCGGCGATGTTCTCGATCGGGCTGCTCATCGCCGCCCTCGCCGCGAACGGGCGCAGCGCGAACGGGATCGGCGTGCTGCTCTACTTCCCCATGGCCTACCTGGCCGGGCTGATGCAGCCGGTGAACCAGATGCCGGAGGTGCTGGCGCGCATCGGTGCGTACACTCCATTGGGCGCCTTCCGGCAGTCGTTGCAGGACGTCTGGGCGGGAGGCACGCCGAGCCTGCCGCTGCTGGCCGTGATGACCTGCTACGCGGTGGTCCTGAGCGTTGCCGCGGCCAGATTCTTCCGTTGGGAGTGAGCGTGACGAGGCTGGACCGGTGGGAGCGGCAACTGCAGCGGTACGTGAGCCTCGTCCCCTACCTCCTGCTCGTCGTCGCCACCGTGCTCTACCTGCTCACCGAGCAGCGCGACACCTGGGCCGAGCGGCTGGTCACGCTCGGCCTGGCGGCGCTCGCCGCCGCGTGGATGGGCCTCATGTCACGCGGCCCGATGAAGGCCCTGTACGTCACCGGCCTGATCGTGGTGATCGCGGTGCTGAGCCTGCGGGGCGTCTGGTTCGCCAGCTTCTTCGGCTTCGTCGGGTACCTCCACTCCTGGCAGTACCTCCGGGGCGGGTGGCGCTTCGCGGGAGTGAGCGCCACGGCCGCCGCCACCGTCGCCGCCTACCGCGGCGGCCTGCCCGAGCCCACCCCCGCGAGCATCCTCACCTACCTGTTCTTCACCGCCGCCATCGTGGCCCTGGTCGGCCTGTTCAGCTTCGTCGGGGAGATCACCGCCGAGCGCAGCGCCGAGCGGAAGAGGATGGTGACCCGGCTGGAGGAGGCGATGCGGGAGAACGCGGGCCTGCATGCCCAGCTCCTGGTCCAGGCCAGGGAGGCGGGGGTCATGGACGAGCGGCAGCGGATGGCCGGCGAGATCCACGACACGCTCGCGCAGGGGCTGACCGGCATCATCACCCAGCTCCAGGCCGCGACGCAGGTCAGGGACGACTCGGCCGCGCGTGAGCGGCACATCGGCAACGCCATGCGGCTGGCCAAGGAGGGGCTGTCCGAGGCCCGCAGGTCCATCCACGCCGTCGGTCCCGGCCCGCTGGAGTCCGCACCGCTGCCCGACGCCCTCGCCGAGGTCGCGGCCGAGTGGTCGGCCCTGAACGCGGTTCCGGCTGAAGTGCACACGACTGGTACGGTCCGTCCCATGCATCCCGAGGTCGAGGAGACCCTGCTGCGCACGGCCCAGGAGGCGCTGGCCAACGTGGCCAAGCACGCGGGGGCTGGTCGGGTCGGGCTGACGCTGTCGTACATGGAGGACGTGGTCGCGCTCGACGTGCGCGACGACGGCGCCGGCTTCGACCTCGAACGGGTACGCGAGGGCGGCGGCTACGGCCTGACCTCGATGCGCCGGCGGGTGACGAGGCTGGCGGGCGAGCTGGAGATCGAGTCGGAGCCCGGCGCCGGCACCGCGATCTCCGCCAGCGTGCCCGCCGTGCCCAGGGAGGCGCCACGTGACTGAGACCCCCGTCCGGCTGCTGATCGTCGACGACCATCCCGTCGTGCGCGACGGCATCCGCGGCATGTTCACCGGCGACCCGGGCTTCGAGGTGCTCGGCGAGGCGGGTGACGGGGCCCAGGCCGTGGACCTGGCCCGCGTGCTCGACCCCGACGTCATCCTGATGGACCTGCGGATGCCGCGGATGGACGGCGTCGCGGCCATCAAGGAACTGGCCAGGCTGGGGGTGCGGGCTCGCGTGCTCGTGCTGACGACGTACGACACCGACAAGGACGTGCTGCCGGCCGTCGAGGCCGGCGCGACCGGCTACCTGCTCAAGGACACGGGCCGCGACGAGCTGGTCCGCGCCGTGCGCGCGGCGGCCAGGGGCGAGGCCGTGCTGTCGCCTTCGGTGGCCACCCGGCTGCTCGGCCAGGTTCGCGCCCCTGCCGACCCGCTGAGCGGGCGGGAGCTGGAGGTGCTGCGCCTGATCGCCGACGGCGCGACCAACCGCGAGGCCGCCGCCCGCCTGTTCATTAGCGAGGCCACGGTCAAGAGCCACGTCCTGCACATCTACGCCAAGCTCGGCGTCAACGACCGCGCGGCGGCCGTCGCGGTCGCCTTCCGGCGGGGCCTGCTCAGTACCGACAAAGACTGATATCCGCATCCACTGGTTCCCTCTCTGAGGCGATCTGGCGGGTGTCGTTTCTGTACAAGACCCCGACTGCCCTCACGGCCTAGCCTCCCTGCGACGACAGAGGAGCAGGAGCGATGGCTAAGATCATTTCGAGTTTCTTCATCTCCGTGGACGGCGTGGTCGAGTCCCCGGACCAGTGGCACTTCCCCTACTGGGACGACGAGATGGGCGCCGTGGTGGAGGCCGGCATGGCGAGCGCGGGCGCGATGCTGATGGGCCGCAAGCTGTACGACGAGTGGTCCGCGTACTGGACGTCGACGGAGCAGGACCAGGAGGTCGCCGCGATGTTGAACCAGGCACGCAAGTTCGTCGTGTCGAGCACCCTGACCAGCGCCGACTGGAGCAACACCACCGTCGTCTCCGGCGACGTCGCCGCCCGGCTGCGCGAGCTCAAAGGCGAGATCGACGGCGACATCCAGATGTCCGGCTCCGCGACGACCGTGCGCTGGCTGCTGGCCAACGGGCTGCTCGACGAGCTGAACCTGCTCGTCCACCCGATCGTGGTCGGCCACGGGCAGCGCCTGTTCGAGGGCACCCCGACCCACCCGCTGAAGCTGACCCACTCCGCGACCTTCAAGACCGGGGTGATCCACGCGATCTACGCGCCGGCCGAGGGCTGAGGTCCTACCGCGCAAAATATGTCCAAGTTTCCACCTGTTGATGATTCTTCGTCCCTTTCCAGGGCAGGCCACGGTCGAGTGACCTGGTCGTGGCCATGGGGAAGGAACGCCGATCATGTCGAACACGCTGCGGATCGCTTGTGCCGTGCTCGCCGGCTACTACCTCGGACGGCGCAAGAAGCTGCGCATGGCCGCGGCCCTGGCCGCCGCCGGGCTGGTCGGCCGGGTCAAGGGCGGGGGCCTGCTGGCGCAGGGGGTCAAGGTGCTGGGCTCGTCCCCGGAGGTCGGGCAGCTCACCGACCGGCTCCGCGGCGACCTCATGGAGGTGGGCAAGGCCGCGGCCGTGGCCGCCGCCGGCAGGCAGATGGACTCCCTGAGCGACAAGCTGCACGAACGCGCCGAAGCCCTGCGCACCCCCGGCGACGGCGAGGCGACGCGGAACGGGGAGACCAAGCCGCGTGGTGACGCCAAGCCGGGCGGTGATGCCAAGCCGCGTGGTGATGCCAAGCCGGGCGGTGACGCCAAGCCGCGTGGTGACGCCAAGCCGGGCGGTGACGCCAAGCCGCGTGGTGACGCCAAGCCGCGTGGTGATGCCAAGCCGGGCGGTGATGCCAAGCCGGGCGGCGAGGCGAAGTCCACGGGGGTGAACGGCCATGGCTGAGGAGAGGACGGGCAGAGTCGGCAGCACGGTCGGCGCGGCCGGCCGGGGCCTGGGCGGGGCGGCCAAGAGGGCCACCGGAGCGGCGAAGGACACCGCGGGAAAAGCAGCCGGAGCGGTGCAGGGCACGGCGGAGAAAGCGGCGGGAGCCGCGAAGGACGCCGGTCAGAGCGTGGGAGGAACGGCCAAGGCGGCAGGACAGGGGCTGCTCGCCGCACTGCCCACGGAACGGCTCACCCAGGAGGCACAGAACCTGCTGCACGCCGCGGGCGCCCGGCTGCTCGCCAAGGCGGGCGACAAACTTGAGGGCCTCACCGGCCGGCTGTCGGAGTACGCGGAGAGCGGCGGCGAAGGCGGAAAGGGCCTGATCGGCACGCTGACCGGCTCGGACAAGTCAGGCGGCGGGATCATGGGCGAAGTCGTCAAGGGCGGCCTCAAGGGCGGCCTCAAAGGCATCATGCAGAAGATCACCGGCGGCAAGGGCGCAAAGGGCGGCTTCGGGAAGGTCACCAACATCGTCGAGACGATCGACGTCGGAGCGCCCCGCCGCCTGGTATACGACCAGTGGACCCAGTTCCAGGACTTCCCGACCTTCATGAAGAAGGTGGAGACGGTCAAGCAGGAGTCCGACGAGGACCTGATGTGGAAGGCGCAGGTCTTCTGGTCGCACCGCGACTGGAAGGCGCACATCATCGAGCAGCTTCCTGACCAGCGGATCATCTGGCGGTCCGAGGGCCGGAAGGGCTACGTCGACGGGGCGGTGACGTTCCACGAGCTGAGCGAGGACCTCACCCGGATCCTGGTGGTGCTGGAGTACCACCCGCAGGGGCTGTTCGAGCGTACCGGCAACCTGTGGCGCGCCCAGGGACGGCGGGTCCGGCTGGAGCTCAAGCACTTCAGACGGCACGTGATGGCGCACCTCCTGCTGAATCCCGACGACCTAGAGGGCTGGCGCGGCGAGATCCGCGACAGCGAGGTCGTCAAGGATCACGAGACAGCCATGGAGGAGGAACGCGCCGCCCAGGAGGAAGAGGGCACCGAGGAGGGCGAGGAAGAGGGCACGGAGGCGACCGGCGAACGCGCGGAAGCCGAGGAGGGCGAAGGGGAAGAAGAGGGCGAAGAGGAGGAAGGCGAGGAGCCGGAGGAGCCGGAGGAGAGCGAAGGTGAGGAGGCCCGCCAGGCGACGGCCGAAGAAGAGGAGGGCGAAGGCGAGGAGGCCCGCCAGGCGACCGCCGAAGAAGAGGAGAGCGAAGAGGGCGAGGAGCCGGAGGGCGGCGAGGGCGAAGAAGGGGGAGAAGAGGGCGAGGCCGCTGAGAAGCCGGCGACCGGAAAGCAACGGACCTGGGACAAGCCCACACCCCGCTCAGGCCGTTCCCCGAAAATGCCGCGCCGCATGCCGATCCGGCGCCGCCGCCGATCCGAGTAGGCCCGAGGCCCGAGCCCCGAGCCCCGAGCCCCGAGGACCCGCATCCGAGGCTCGCGGCCCGGCGCCCGAAGGTCGAAACAGAGGTCCGAAGGTCGCCAGCGCGGCCCGCCGGGCCGGCCCGACAGTGGACGTATGAGCACTGCCGCCAACCCGCACATCCCCCTTGAGCCGAACATCCTCTACTTCGGCACCCCCGTCGTCCTGGTCTCCTCCATGAACGAGGACGGCACGCCCAACCTGGCCCCCATGTCGTCCGCGTTCTGGCTCGGCTGGCGGGCGATGCTGGGGTGGGGCGCACGGTCGAAGACGGCGCAGAACCTGCGCAGGACCGGCGAGTGCGTGCTGAACCTGCCGTCCGACGCCCTCGCCCCCGCCGTCGACCGGCTGGCGCTGACGACCGGGTCGGACCCCGTCCCCGAGGGCAAGGCGCGGCGCGGCTACCGGTACGCGGGGGACAAGTTCCGGCGGGCCGGGCTCACCGAGGTGCCGTCGGAGACGGTGAAGGCGCCGCGTGTGGCCGAGTGCCCGGTCGCCATGGAGGCCGTGGTCGAACGCTGCCATCCGGTGGGCGACGAGGGCGGGGTGCTGGCGTTCGAGGTACGGGTGCAGCGCGTCTGGGTGCACGAGGAGATCCGCCTGCAGGGGACCGGCGATCACATCGATCCCGACGCGTGGCGGCCGCTGATCATGAGCTTCCAGAAGTTGTACGGACTGGGCCCCCAGGCGCACCCCTCGACGCTCGCGCGGATCCCCGAGCGTCTCTACCGTCCCGACGAGGACCTCGAACGCGCCCGCAACGCCTGACAGAAAGGGGCTAACCCGTCAGCAGGGCCAGCCAGGTGCGTCCGGCGCAGACGCGTTCGATCTCCGAGCGGGTCAGCCACTCCGCATGGGTGCTCTCCGACCCGGCGGGCGGCCGCGTCGGGCCGCCCGGCCCTGGCAGCGTGGCCCGGAACATCGCCATGTACGCCAGCGCCGGATACCGGTAGGAGGCGGGCGGCGGCTCCAGGAGTTCGATGCGCTGCCAGGCGAAGATCGACAGGGCCGAGGGCGGCAGGCGCAGGCCGGTCTCCTCGCACAGCTCCCGGGAGGCCGCGTCCACCGCGCTCTCGCCCGGCTCCAGGTGGCCGCCCGGGATGTCCCAGCCGCGTCCCTCCCGGCCGACGCGCGTCATGAGCGTCCGCCCGGCCTCGTCCGACACGAACGCGAACGCCGACGTCGTCCGGTCGCCGGGAGGGAGGGACTCGGAGAGGATCACGTCGAGGCGGTGCGCCACCGGGATCCAGGGCACCGTCTCGGTCGCCAGCACGAAGGTCATGACTCACTGTCATTCGCGCGGGAAACGCTGTCAAAGCGGGCCCCCGGATGCCGAGCGGGTAGGTGCCTGGCGCGGGCGCGTCAGACGGCCTGGCGCAGGGCGCGGTTGCCCAGGTAGAGACCGGCCGCGGCGACGGCGCAGGCGGCGGCGGTGCCGTACAGGACCGAGGGTGAGGCCAGGTCGCCGGCGAACAGGGCCCGCTGCGCGTCGACGACGTAGGTGATCGGGTTGAGCCGGCCGGCGGTCTGCAACCAGCCGGGCGCGGTCTCCAGCGGGAGCAGAACGCCGGAGAGCAGCAGCAGCGGGAAGACGATCGACTGGCTGACGATGTAGAACAGGGTGCCGCCGGGCGCCGACTTGATGGCCAGCACGAGCGAGAACGCGCCCAGCCCCACCCCGAAGAGCACCAGTTGCGCCAGGCCGGCCAAAACTCCGGCCGCGTGCAGCTCGAAGCCCAGCGGGATCGCCAGGGCGATGATCAGCACCGCCTGCACGAGCAGGGTCAGCATGGCCTTGGCGCTCTTGCCGACCAGCATCGCGGTGCGGTTGAGCGGCGTGACCAGCAGCCGCTCCATCGCGCCGCCGATCAGCTCGACCAGCAGCGTGTAGCCGGCGCTCATGGGCCCGGTCAGGCACATCATGACCAGGATCCCCGGCACGAACCACTGCCAGGACGAGCCCACGGCCCCGTCCAGCAGCGACCCGAACAGGAACAGGAACAGCAGCGGCTGCCCCATGTCGAACAGCAGCCCGGTGGGGTTGCGCAGGCTCGGCCGGAACTCGCGGGTGAAGACGGTGGCGGTGTCACGCAGGAATGTCGTCATCGGTGAGGCTTCTCCCGGTCAGGGTGAGGAACACGTCGTCGAGGGTGGGGCGGATGGTCTCGGCGGTCTTGACCTTCACGCCGGCGGCGTCGAGGCCGCGCAGGTAGTCGGGCAGCGCGGCGGTCGCGCCGGCGACCCGGAGGCGCACGGTGACGCCGTCCGCGCTGCCGCCGCCGAGCTCGGCGGCCCGCGCGGCCTCCCGCTCCGTCGCCGTGGTGATGACGATGTGGTCGCCGGCCAGGTCGTTCTTGAGCTGCTCCGCGGTGCCGTCCGCGATGATCAGGCCGCCGTCGATGATCACCACCCGTTCGGCCATGCTGTCGGCCTCCTCCAGGTAGTGGGTGGTCAGGAACAACGTCGTCCCGTACGTGTCGCGCAGGCGCAGGATGTGCTCCCAGATCTCCGCGCGGCTCTTCGGATCGAGGCCCGTCGAAGGTTCGTCGAGGAAGAGCAGGTCGGGCCGGTGGATGAGGCCCAGGGCGATGTCCAGGCGGCGGCGCTGGCCGCCGGACAGCGTGCCGGGCACCCGCTTGGCCAGCGGCGTCAGGTCGAGCAGGTCGAGCAGTTCGTCGGCGCGGGCGGCCGCCTCCCTGCCGCGCAGCCCGTAGCAGCGGCCCTGGGTGACCAGTTCGTCGCGGACGTGGAACTCCTCGCCCGCGCTGTTGCGTTGGCCGACGTAGCCGATGCGGGACCGTACGGCGGCGGGGTCGGCGGCCACGTCGTGACCGGCCACGGTGGCGGTGCCGGAGGTGGGCGGCAGCAGGGTGGTGAGCATGCGCAGAGTGGTGGATTTGCCGGCGCCGTTCGGCCCCAGGAAGGCCACGAGCTGGCCTGCCTCCACGTCGAGGTCGATGCCGCGCACGGCTTCCACGGTCTGCTTCTTCATCGTGAACACTCGGGTCAGGGCCCGGGCATGGATCATGGTCGGCCTCCTCCAGGCATGGCGAAGAAACCCCTGGTCGGGGGCGTTTCGAAGGATCGGACCAAGTTTGTGCAGCTTCGACCGGCTTTGGCAAACGTGAACGTGACTTACACATACGGCTCTGACCTGCGAGAACGTTGTCGCGGACGATCTTGGCCGGGAACGAATTTCCACCCGCTGATCTGCGGTTTCCGCACCACGTCCGCACGAATTCTGCACACGCCTCTGTCACCATGCTGATCATGTGCGAACGCGTCGTCCTCGTAACGGCCTGCCGGGGTCGGGCAAGTCCACGCCGGCCCGCGCGCTGGGCCGCGAGCTCGGCTGGCCCGTCCTGAGCAAGGACGCGATCAAGGAGACCCTGGCCGACACCCTCGACCGCCCCGGCGGGGTCGGCGAGGCGGAATGGAGCACCGCGCTGGGCCGGGCCGCGGCGGAGAGCCTGTGGACCCTGCCGGCCACCGCCGGGCGCGGCGCGGTGCTGGAGAGCCCCTGGCCGGCGGGTGCGGCACCCTGTGCACCGGGACCCCTTCGTCGGGGACGAACGATGGCGGGAATGGGCGGCGGGCGCGCGACCGCTGGCTCTCGGGCCCGTGTATTGGCTCGATACCGAAAAAGAGGTGGAAATTTCCGGGCTTGCGGAATTGTGCAGGGCTCCGCAATGATCTGCGGCGTGAAACGTCTGTGGTTATACACGGTAATTGCCACGATTGGCATGACCGGCGTCGCCCACGCGGCCGAGGTGCCCGGGGTCGACGTCAGTAACTGGACCGGTGAGATCGACTGGGCCGCGGTGGCCTCAGGCGGCGGGAAGTTCGCGTTCGTGCACGCCACCGAGGGGACGGACTATCGCAGCCCCAGTTTCGAGGCCCAGTTCAGTGGCGCGGCGTCGGCGGGTCTCGTTCGCGGCGCCTATCACTTTGCGCAACCGCATGAATCCGATGGGACCGCCCAGGCCGACCATTTTCTGCGGAACGGCGGCAACTGGATGAGCGACGGCCAAACGCTTCCCGGTGTTCTCGATTTGGAGGACAACCCGTACAAGGACACCAACGGCAAGAACAACTGTTACGACCTGTCCGCCGCGGACATGGTCACCTGGATCAAGGACTTCACCAAGAAGTACCGGGCGGCCACCGGCCGGCACGCGATCATCTACACCACCACGAGCTGGTGGCAGACCTGCACCGGCAACACCACCACGTTCAAGTCGAACCCCCTGTGGCTGGCCCGCTGGGGCTCCGAGGTGGGCGAGCTGCCGAAGGGGTGGAAGAAGCACACGTTCTGGCAGTCGGCGGAGAAGGGCACGCTGGCAGGCGGCCAGAACGTCTTCAACGGCTCGGAGTCGCAGCTGAAGTCGCTGGCCAACCCGCCGGCCGAGGTCAGGGTCGGAGGCCGGGCCGTGAGCAGGAAGTCGTACACGGTCACGATCTCCAACACGGGCCCGCACCCGGTCAAGGACGTCAAGCTGACGGGGCGGACGTTCGGCGGGCAGCGCGTGGTCAAGGCGCCGGGGTGCACGTTCAGCGGCACCGCCGTGAACTGCCGGATCGGGGAGCTGCCGCTCGGGCGGAAGAAGACGTTCACGATCACGACCAGGCCCAGCAGGTCCAAGGGCACCGTCGGCCTGAACGTGACGGTGGGTTCGGTGAAACTCGTCCTCAAAGCCCGATAAGGCAGGATAAATACCGAAGGCTGGGACTTCGGGGGGTGTGGGAATGAAACGGCGGTCAGCGGCGGCGGCAGCGCTGCTCCTGCTGACCGCCACGGCGTCGGTGCCGCTGGGGCTGTCCGTGCCGCCGCTGGTCGTCAGGATCGCGTACGAGATCGAGCGGTACGGCATCGTGTACTCCTGGGGCGGCGGCCACGGCGTGGACCCCGGCCCCTCCAAGGGGACGTGCAGGGGCTACCGGGGCAGCATCAGGCCCTGCCCGGCCGCCAGGACGCGCGGGCTCGACTGCTCGGGCTTCACCCGGTGGGTCTACGCCCTGGCGCACGGCGAGGACGTGCTCGGGCCGGGCAACACCGACGACCACTTGCGGAAGATGCGTCGCGTCCGCGAGCCCAGGCCCGGTGACCTGGTCTTCTTCGGCAAGGTCGCGAAGCGCTCGGTCAGGACTCACCACGTGGGCGTCTACCTGGGCGGCGGGCAGATGATGAACGCGCCGGAGACCGGGGCCGTGGTCAGGATCGACACGATCAAGAAAAAGAAGGACTTCGCCGGCTTCTACCGATACCGACGGTGATGCCTGCCGGTTCGGTATGCCGGTAACGCGAGTGACGCGGCGAAATTGACGGATCCCCCGGCTAATGTGTGCGGCTATGGAGAGGCGATGGGTCGGCCTGGACGGCATTGAAGTCGTGGGCGCCCTGCGAGCCGGGCGGCAGGTGCTCCGGGTGCGCAGAAACGGGTGGGTGGTCGCCGACTGCACCTCTGTGGCGGAGGTGGCCAGGCACGTCGATCTGGCCGACCTGTGCGAGGTGATCGAGCTCGCGCCCCGGCGCGGCGCGACGCCGCGGGCGACCGCCGGAACGAGTTCGCATCATGGCTGAGCGCCGTGTATGGTTATGCCTGTCCGCAGCGCCGGACAGGCCCCTATAGCTCAGTCGGCAGAGCGTCTCCATGGTAAGGAGAAGGTCAACGGTTCGATTCCGTTTGGGGGCTCGCACACTGAACAGGCAAAACGCCCGGTCCGAGTAACTCGGAGCCGGGCGTTTCTGGTTCTCCGGGACGTGTCTCGGGTTCTCCGGGACGTTGCGCGCGAGTGCGGCGACGGAAGGGTCACGGCGCTTCGCCGGGGGCCTCATCCTCGGGGAAGCGGCGAGGGCCGCCGTGGCGCCACCAGGCAGGCTGCCGGTAGTCCTTTGAGAGCTGCTACGCTGACCGTGCTCGTATGGGGGGCGGCAGGGGGGCTGCCGCTTATTGATTTCGGTTGCGGGGCCTTCCTGAGGCATACTGGGAAGCACCCCGCCCGACCGGGTGAGTTACTAAGGTGCTCACCGTGTCGGGTATCCTCTACGGGCCGGGTCGATTCCGGCCCAAAGGCGGAGTAGCTCAGTCAGGCAGAGCAAACGGCTCATAATCGTTGTGTCGCCGGTTCAAGTCCGGCCTCCGCTACTGCCCCATCCCAGGTCACCGGCCTGGGTACGGGCGTGTCCATGTCCCGAACGTAGAAAGGCACTCCCAAGTGGCTGCCACCGACGTTAGGCCGAAGATCACGCTGGCCTGCCAGGAGTGCAAGCACCGCAACTACATCACGCGGAAGAACCGGCGCAACGACCCGGATCGGCTTGAGCTGAAGAAGTACTGCCCCAACTGCCGCTGCCACCGCGCGCACCGCGAGACCCGCTAGGGTCCAGGGCAGGGCTGCTGGCCCACTGTTTTCATAACGCACAACCGGCGTCCCCTAGCAGGGCGCCGGTTTGTCGTGTCTGCGTGTCCCTCCGCCGGCGTCCTGGGCAAAAACCAGACCATCACCAGGGACAGCCGAACCTTGTTCTGTTAGCGTCGGCCTCATCAGCCGCCGGGACGGACAAGCGAGGGAGCAGCGATGGCCCTGAATCGTGACTTCGTGGGCAGAACCTATCCGCCCAGTGCCCCGTACGAGGTCAGCCGCGTGAAGATCAGGGAGTTCGCCGCCGCGATCGGCGACCACAACCCGCTCTACCGCGACCAGGAGGCCGCCCAGGCCGCCGGATACCCCGACGTGATCGCGCCACCCACCTTCCCCATCGTGTTCAGCCTGACGAGCGGCGGCGGGGCGCTGGTGGACCCCGACCTCGGGCTCAACCTGGCCATGGTCGTCCACGGCGAGCAGCGCTTCGAGTACACCCGGCCGGTCCACGCCGGCGACCGGCTCGTCATGACCTCCACGATCACCGACATCCGCACCGCCGGGCACAACGAGCTGCTCACGGTCAAGAGCGACGTGCGGACGGTCGAGGGTGAGCCGGTCTGCGTGACGTACAACACGATCGTCGAGCGCGGAGGTGCGGGCTGAGATGAGTGCCGCGGTGAGGTACGACGAGGTCGAGGCGGGGCAGGAGATCCCGGCCGTGGACTACAACGTGCGCCGGCTCAACCTGGTGATGTACGCGGGCGCCTCCGGCGACTTCAACCAGATCCACTGGAACGAGCGCTTCGCCAAGATGGTGGGCCTGCCCGACGTGATCGCGCACGGCATGTTCACGATGGCACAGGCCGGGCGGTTCGTCACCGACTGGGTGGGAGATCCCGGCGCGGTGGTGGACTTCGGGGTGCGGTTCTCCTCGATGGTGGTCGTGCCCGACGACGACCAGGGGGCCACGGTCACGGTCAGCGGGGTCGTGGAGGAGAAGCTGGAGGACAAGAAGGTGGTCATCGGGCTGACCGCCAGGTCGGGCGACGCACGGGTGCTGTCCAAGGCCCGCGCGGTGGTCCAGCTCACCTGACCGCGTGCGGTGGTCCAGCTCACCTGACGCGAAGCACACCTGACCGGCCGGCCCCGGCGCACCCAGCACCCCGGTGATATTGCGGACGGCTCTCGGGTAGCGCGTGTCCGTATGAGTGATGTTGTGCGAAAGGTCTGGCCCACCGTTCGATCGATCCCCGTCTCCGCCGTGACCGACACCAAGCCGCCGGGGCACCTCAAACCCGCGCGGATCGACCAGGTGGCCGGGACCGCCGGCACCGGCCGCGACACGGCGGGCGGCGCCGGTGAGCCCGGCGCGGACGACACTCCCATGCCGGTGACGGCGACGGGGGTCGGCACGGCGGGCACCAAGCGGAGGAGCACGAGGAGCGCGGGGGCCGGCGCCGCGAGGACGGGCGCGAGCCCCGACCCCGCGGCCGAGCTGGGCTTCTCGGGCGACCCAGGCCGTCACGGCGGCCAGGACGACGGGATGTTGCACGCCCAGCGCGCCTGGGACGCCTCGCTGGCCACCAACCGCCTGGACGACCAGGGCGTGATCCTGGAACGGCAGCGCGTGGAGACCAGGGGTGTCACCGCCGCTGTCGGGCTGCTGGTCGACGGCTGGCCCGAGGACGTCAGGCGCTGCGTGGAGTCGGTGATCGAGCACACCGGCGCCCACGTGCTCGCCCTCGATCTCGGAAACGTGGACGGCGCCGGCGACGTGCTGGCCGAGCTGGCCGAGCGCCACCCCGAGCGGATCACCGATTGGCACGTGAGCGAGACACCGCACTGGCGGGGCGGCACCGCGACCTGGGGCGAGAGCCGGGCCAAGCTGCTGCGGCTGGACGAGTCCGAGGTGCACGTGCTGATGGAGACGAACGTCGTGCTCCGCGGCGACGCGCTGACCCCGCTGATCGCCGCGATCGTCGAGGGCGCGGTGGCCGCCGGATGGAGAGGGCTGAGCCCGGTGGCGGCGGAGGAGCCCGAGCCGGGCCGGGAGAGCACGGGAGAGGTCGGCCCCAGGACGGTGTGGCGGGAGGCGGCTCCCGGCACGGTACGGGCGCTGAGCGGCGAGCTCATCGCCGTGCGCAGGGCCCAGGCGTTCGGCGCGCTGCCCGAGGACGCCCGCTACGGCAGGTACGCCGACCTGGAGCTCTCGCTGGTCCTGCCCGGCCGCCTGGTCGTCCCGCACCGGCCGCTGCCGGTGACGCTGCTGGGCCGGCACGACGTGGCCGGCGACTACGCGGAGCGGGAGTCCCGGCGCAACTACGACGGGGTGCTGCGCAGGCTGCGCGCCTCATAAGCTGTCTGGTCATGGAGAACCTCGCGTCGTACACCACGCTGAGCCTGGGCGGGCCCGCCCGCGAGTTCGCCGAGGCCACCTCGGCCGAACAGCTCGTGTCCCTGATCGCCGATGCCGACAGGAACGCGGTGCCCACGCTGGTGCTGGGCGGAGGCAGCAACGTCGTGGTGGCAGACGAGGGGTTCGACGGGCTGGTCATCAAGGTCGCCACCGAGGGCGTGACCATCTCGCGCGACGGCGAGCAGGCCGTCGTGACGGTCGAGGCGGGCGAGGACTGGGACCGGCTCGTGGGCCGCGCGGTGGCCGAGGGTTGGTCCGGCATCGAGTGCATGTCCGGCGTGCCGGGCCAGGTCGGCTCGACGCCCATCCAGAACGTCGGCGCGTACGGCCAGGAGGTCTCCCAGACCGTCAGATGCGTACGCGCCTACGACCGGCTCACCCGGCAGGTCGTCGACCTGGAGGCGCGGCAGTGCGGCTTCTCCTACCGCGACAGCGTCTTCAAGCGCGACCTGAGCCGCTACGTCGTGCTGGCGGTGACCTACGCGCTCGACCTGTCCGAGTTGTCCGGCCCTGTGGCGTACGCGGAGCTGGCCGCGCGGCTGAACACCGTGGCGGGGGGCCGGGTGCCGCTCGCGCGGGCCCGTGAGACCGTGCTGGCGCTGCGGCGGGGCAAGGGCATGGTGCTCGACCCCGACGACCCCGACACGAGGAGCGCGGGCTCGTTCTTCACCAACCCGATCCTCACGGCGGAGGAGGCGGAGGAGCTGGCGGTGCGGGCTCCCGGGCATCCGCGCTGGGACGTGCCGGGCGGCCTGATCAAGGTGCCCGCCGCCTGGCTGATCGAGCAGGCCGGCTACCCGAAGGGCTACGAGCGGGGCCCGGCCCGCATCTCGACCAAGCACACGCTCGCCCTCACCAACCCCACGGGCCGCGCCACCACCGCCGACCTGCTGGCCCTGGCCAGGGAGGTGCGCGACGGCGTACGCGAGAAGTTCGGGGTCACGCTGGTCAACGAGCCGGTCCTGGTGGGCTGCACCCTCGGCGACTAAGCACCCTGGGGACTGGCACCCGGGAACAGGCACGGCCTGACGCCTGTTATGGTGATGCGGAATTACCGAAGGGGAGTAGTCCCAATCGCGTGGTCGACACACTGGCGCTTCACCGCGCCCGGTCACGCGGGCCTCAGACGGGCGGACGAGACCTTCGGCCTGGCAGTCATGTGGACAAAGACGCTGCCGGGCCGAAGTCGTGCCCGAAAAACTCCCCGGGCTCCTGCTTCCGGCCCGGTCGCGCGGAAGAGGACCGTTGGAAGCGTTCTGGATCAGTCTCGCCGTCATCTTCGTGGCCGAACTGGGCGACAAGAGCCAGTTGATGGCGATGACCTTCGCGACCCGTTTCAAGGCCTGGCCCGTGCTGGCCGGCATCACGATCGCGACGACCGTCGTCCACCTGCTCAGCGTGGCCGTGGGCGGCCTGATCGGCGGCGCGCTGCCGACGACGGCCATCACCGTCGTCGCGGGCGTGGCCTTCCTCGCGTTCGCCGTGTGGACGTGGCGGGGCGACGAGCTGACCGAGGAGGAGTCGAAGAAGGCCCAGCGCACCACCAGGAACGCCCTGATCGCGGTGACCGTGGCGTTCTTCCTGAGCGAGCTGGGCGACAAGACCATGCTGGCCACCATCACGCTGGCCACCCAGCACGACTGGGTGGGCACCTGGATCGGCTCGACCGTCGGCATGGTGGCCGCGGACGCGCTGGCCATCGTGGTGGGGCGGCTGCTGGGCAAGCACCTGCCCGAGAAGGTCATCCGGTACGGCGCCGCCGCCGCGTTCGCCGTCTTCGGCGTCGTGCTGCTGGCGGAAGCGCTGATCCAGGGCTAGGACAGCGCTGATCCAGGGCTGGGACAGCACTCGTCCAGTTCTAGGACAGCAGGGACAGCCGGTGGGCGGCCGCGGCGGCCTCGCCGCGCGTGGTGACGCCGAGCTTGCCCAGAATGTTGGACACGTGCACGCTCACCGTCTTCGCCGAGATGAACAGCTCGCCCGCGATGTCGCGGTTGGTGCGGCCCTGGGTGACCAGGCGCAGCACCTCCAGCTCGCGCGGCGTCAGCAGCTCCGACGGCTCCTGCGCCTCCTGGAGGCCGCCGACCCGGCGGGCCAGCACCTCGATCTCCTCCACCAGCGGGGTCGCCCGCAGCGCCTTGGCCAGCGGCAGCGCGGCCTTGAGCCGTACCGCCGCGCCCTCCCTGTCGCCGGACGCGGCGGCGACGGAGGCGGCCCGCAGCAGGGCCTTGGACTGGTTGTGCGGGCGCTGGAGCCGCTCCCAGGCCGCCGCCGCGGCGTCGAAGTCGCCGGAGTAGGACAGCCGGTACGCCTTCACGACCGGCCCGATGACCGACAGCATGCCGGCCACCTCGGCGGCCTGGGCGCGCAGCGCGGCGGTCCGTTCCGGCTCGGTGTCCTGGGCGGCGTCGCAGACGATGCGCAGCAGCGCGAGCAGCCGCCAGCCCAGCATGGCCTTGCTCGACTGCTTGGGCTGCGAGAGCACCTGCTCGGCCACGCCGAGCGCGGCGGCGGGCTCGCCTCTGGTCAGGTGCCAGCCGATGAGCAGGCGGGCATTGCTGATGATGTCCTGGACGAACTCCTCAGGACGGTTCTTGGACACGCCGACCTCGGCCAGAATGCCCTCGACGAGCTGCAGCTCGCCCCTGGCCAGGGCGATGTCGGCGCGCACACGCAGCAGGCTGTAGCGGGTGCGCAGCACGGGCCCGTGGCTGAGCGCGGTCTCGACGATCTCGATGGCCTCGTCCCAGCGGCCGAGCGTCTCCAGCACCTCGGCCCAGTTGTTGGCGATGAACAGGCCGCTGCCGCGCAGGCGTCCGTACTTCTTGGCGACCGTCCAGCCGTGCTCGGCCATGCGCAGGGCGTCGTCCTGGCGCCCCATGTCGAGCAGCCCGTCGATGTTGTTGCCCATCGCCCGGGTGATCAGTTTGCCGGCGCCCTCCTCGCGGCCGATGGTCAGCGCCTGCTCGTTGATGGCGATGGTGGTCTCGATCTCGCCGTTGAGCGAGTGGCCGAGCGCCAGGTTCATCAGCAGGTCGCCTTCGAGGCAGCGGTCGCCGTTCTCCCTGACCCAGCGCAGGCCCTCGATGATGAGCTCGTTGGCCTCCTCGATCTCGCCGCGCAGCATCAGGTGACGGCTGAGCGGCGTGACGACCTCGGCCCGGTCGAGGCTGTTCTCGGGGACGAGCCGCAGCGCGTGCCGCAGGTCGTCGATGACGCCCGCCTGCCCCTTGGAGTTCTTCAGCCCGGCCCTGCGCACGATGAGCTGGGCCACGCGGCCGGGCTCGCGGGTCTCGTCCAGCTGCGACAGCGCGGCCTTGACGAACTTGCTGGCCTTGTCGACGTCGCCGCCGGCGTTGGCGGCCTCGGAGGCCCGCTCCAGCACGGCGGTGTGGTCGCAGCCGATCAGCTCGGCGGCGCCGGGCACCCGGTCCCAGAGCGTGAGCACGCGTTCGAGCAGCGGGACCGCCTCGGTGTAGGCGAACGCCTTGGACGACTTGCGGGCCGCCTCCCAGGCCGAGATCAGCGCCCAGCGGTCGTTGCGGGCGCCGTACCAGTGGTGGGCCAGCTCGACGGCGGCCCGGTCGGGCGGGACGAGCGTGCGGTCCTTGGAGATCTCCTCGGCGAACCTGCTGTGCAGGCGCTGGTGCTCGCCCGGCAACAGCTCGTCGTGCACGGCCTCGCGGATGAGCGAGTGGCGGAAGACGTACGCGCGGCTGTCGGCGATCTGCAGGACGTTGCCCATGATCGCGGGACGGAGCGCGGTCTCCAGCTCGACGTCGGACAGGCCGCTGACGGCGGCCAGCAGCGCGTGGCCGACCCGGTTGCCGCCGGCGGCGGCGACGCGCAGCACGCGCTGGGTCTCCTCGGGCAGCCGTTCGACGCAGCCGAGGATGAGGTCCTGCATCGAGTCGGGGAACGTGCACTCGTCGCCGCTCTCCAGCATGGCCTCGACGAACAGCGGGATGCCCTCGCTGCGCTCGTAGACCGTGTCCACCTTGCCGTAGGCGGGGGTGCGGCCGAGGATCGCGGTCATCTGCTGGGCGACCTCGTCCCGCGACAGGCGGGGCAGGTCGAGGCGGTGCACGCCGTGGACCCGGCCCAGCTCGGCCAGCACCGGCCTGAGCGGATGCTGGCGGTGCAGGTCGTCGGAGCGGTAGGTCATGACGATCAGGACCTGCGGCGTGTGCAGGTTGCGGCTGAGGAAGGCGATGAGGTCGCGGCTGGACCGGTCGGCCCAGTGGATGTCCTCGATGACCAGGATCGTGGGGCGGTGCTCGGCGAGGCGTTCGAGCAGGCTGAGGAACTGCTCGAAGAGCCGGGCGCGACCGGTCTCCGTCTCGCCGTCGCGGCTGGGCTCACCGAACTCGGGCAGCAGCCGGGCGAGGTCGCGTTCTGCTCCCTCCGGCAGCAGCCCGGCGACGGCGGCCGGGCCCTGCTCCCTGACGAGCTGGCGCAGCGCGGCGGTGAACGGCGCGTAGGCCAGGCCCTCGGTGGACAGCTCGACGCAGCCCCCGAACAGCACGTGGGCGCCCTCGGCCGCACGGCTCTCGGCGAACCGCTGCACGAGCCGCGTCTTGCCGACCCCGGCCTCGCCCCCCAGCAGGACCGCCGTGACCGTGCCCTTGATGGCCTCGTCGAAGCTTTCGGACAGAGCCGCCAGCTCCTCTGCCCGTCCGACGAAGACGGGACTCACCGAACGTCCCCGCATGTCATCCAGCATGCCATCCCACATCCGCTGCTTTCGACGGTTTTTGGAGCACTTGCAGGGCTTTATGGGGCCCGTGCGACCCGGCCGCGCGGGTGCGGGCGGCCGGGTGCTCGTGGGGTGGTCATGAGGAACGGCGCTTGCCGAAGAGCGAACGGCGCTCGCTCCTGTCGCCCTGCTCGGCCTCGCGTACGCGGCGGTGGTGGGCGGCGGCCCGGCGCAGCTCGTTCGCGTGGTTCTTCATGAGCTCGTACTCGATCTCGGGGTTCATCATCGTCTTCCTTCGATGTGGTGCTCTTCCTGACACCTTCAAGACTCGGGCTAAGGCCCCGCCCGCCACATCGGGTGGATGTCCTATCTCCTGTACGGGTCTCCTGCCGGCATCCCTATGGATTCACGCCGGGATGCCTAGAAGCCGGGGCCGCAGGCGTACGGCATGCCTAGGACCTGCGCCCGCGCTGCCCCAGGGTGATCCGGTTTGGAGGTAGAGGCCCTGGTCGGCGATGCTGTCTAGGTGTCAACTGTGACTACCTCGCTCGCGGACGTCGCTTCGTCCGACTCGGCGTTGCGAGCCTTCCTGCACGGCCTGCCCGGGGTTGACCGGGTCGGCGCGGACCAGCGGGCGGCGATGCTCGGCACCCGTTCGATCAAGACCACGGCCAAGGCCCAGGCCATCGACCTGGCCATCTCCATGGTGGACCTGACGACCCTCGAAGGAGCCGACACGGACGGCAAGGTGCGCGCGATGTGCGCCAAGGCCGTGCGGCCCGGCGGCGACGCCCCCTCGGTGGCCGCCGTCTGCGTCTATCCCGACCTGGTGGCGGTGGCCGTCGAGGCGCTGAAGGGCACGGGCGTCAAGGTCGCCTCCGTCGCCACCGCGTTCCCCAGCGGGCGCACCTCGCTGGAGGTCAAGGTGAGCGACACCGCGCTCGCGGTGGCCGCGGGCGCCGACGAGATCGACATGGTGATCGACAGAGGCGCCTTCCTGTCCGGTCACTACATGAAGGTCTACGAACAGATCGTCGCGGTGAAGGAAGCCTGCGGCGCGGCCCACCTGAAGGTGATCCTGGAGACCGGCGAGCTGGCCACCTACGACAACGTGCGGCGCGCCTCCTGGCTGGCCATGCTGGCCGGCGCCGACTTCATCAAGACCTCCACCGGCAAGGTCGCCCCGGCGGCGACGCCGCCGGTCACGCTGATCATGCTGGAGGCCGTACGCGACTTCCGCGACGCGACGGGCCGCCAGATCGGCGTGAAGCCGGCCGGCGGGATCCGTACGACGAAGGACGCGATCAAGAACCTGGTGCTCGTCAACGAGACGGCGGGCGACGACTGGCTCACCCCCGAATGGTTCCGGCTTGGCGCCTCGTCGCTGCTCAACGACCTGCTGATGCAGCGCCAGAAGCTGGCCACCGGCCGCTACGCGGGCCCCGACTACTTCACCCTGGACTGACGATGTTCGAATATGCACCGGCCCCCGAGTCGCGCGACGTCGTTGACCTGAAGTCCTCCTACGGGCTGTTCATCAACGGTGAGTTCGTCGACGGCTCCGGCACTCCGTTCAAGACCGTCAATCCGGCCACCGAGGAGACGCTGGCGGAGGTCGCCACGGCCTCCTCCGACGACGTCGACCGCGCCGTGCAGGCGGCGCGCAAGGCGTTCGGCGTCTGGAGCGCGCTGCCCGGCGCGGAGCGCGCCAAATACCTGTTCCGCATCGCGCGGATCATCCAGGAGCGGGCCAGGGAGCTGGCCGTGCTGGAGTCGCTCGACAACGGCAAGCCGATCCGCGAGTCGCGCGACGTGGACGTGCCGCTCGTGGCCGCCCACTTCTTCTACTACGCGGGCTGGGCCGACAAGCTGGAATACGCCGGCTTCGGCGGCGCCAGGCCGCTCGGCGTGGCCGGCCAGGTCATCCCGTGGAACTTCCCGCTGCTCATGCTGGCCTGGAAGATCGCCCCGGCGCTGGCCTGCGGCAACACGGTCGTGCTCAAGCCGGCCGAGACGACGCCGCTGACCGCGCTGCTGTTCGCCGACATCTGCCGCCAGGCCGACCTGCCGCCCGGCGTGGTCAACATCGTCACCGGCGCGGGCGAGACCGGCGCCGCCGTGGTGGCCCACCCCGACGTGAACAAGGTGGCCTTCACCGGCTCCACCGAGGTCGGCCGGATCATCGCGCGGACGGTGGCCGGCACCGGCAAGAAGCTCACCCTGGAGCTGGGCGGCAAGGCGGCGAACATCGTGTTCGACGACGCCGCCGTCGACCAGGCGGTGGAGGGGATCGTCAACGGGATCTTCTTCAACCAGGGCCACGTGTGCTGCGCGGGCTCGCGGCTGCTGGTGCAGGAGTCGATCCAGGAGGAGCTGCTGGCCGCGCTCAAGCGCCGGCTCGGCACGCTGCGCCTGGGCGACCCGCTGGACAAGAACACCGACATCGGCGCCATCAACTCCGCCGAGCAACTGGCCAAGATCCGGCGGCTCAGCGACCTCGGCGAGTCGGAGGGGGCCGAGCGCTGGTCGCCCGCGTGCGAGCTGCCCGGCAAGGGGTTCTGGTTCCCGCCGACGCTGTTCACCGGGGTGGCGCAGTCCCACAGCATCGCCAGGGAGGAGATCTTCGGTCCTGTGCTGTCGGTGCTGACCTTCCGCACCCCGGCCGAGGCGGTGGAGAAGGCCAACAACACGCCGTACGGACTGTCGGCGGGCGTGTGGACCGAGAAGGGCTCGCGCATCCTGTGGATGGCCGACCGGCTCAGAGCCGGCGTGGTCTGGGCCAACACCTTCAACAAGTTCGACCCGGCCTCGCCCTTCGGCGGGTTCAAGGAGTCCGGGTTCGGGCGTGAGGGCGGACGCCACGGTCTGGAGGCCTACCTTGAGGTGTGACAGTCGCCGGCCGCGCCGGCGCGATCAGGTGACCAGGGGCCACGCCTTCGCCAGGGCCGGCCGCCCGGTGCGCGAGGGCTGGTTCGCCCACCGCTGCGGCGTCAGCCGGTGCGGCCAGATCTTCGTACCGGTGCAGGTGGAGCAGGAGTCCACGTGGAAGGGGCGCGGCGATGAGTAGGTTGCCGGTCAGAAAGACCTACAAGCTCTACATCGGCGGGGCGTTCCCGCGCTCGGAGAGTGGGAGGTCCTATCCCGTGACCTCGGCCAAGGGAGACTTCCTCGCCAACGCCTCGCGGGCCTCGCGCAAGGACGCCCGCGACGCGGTGGTGGCCGCACGCAAGGCGTTCCCCGGCTGGTCGGGCGCGACCGCGTACAACCGGGGGCAGATCCTCTACCGCGTCGCCGAGATGCTGGAGGGCCGGCGCGCGCAGTTCGCCGACGAGCTCGGCGGCGGCAAGCGGGCGGCCCTGGAGCAGGTGGACGCCACCGTCGACCGGCTGGTCTGGTACGCCGGATGGTCCGACAAGATCGCCTCGGTGCACGGTTCGGCCAACCCCGTGGCCGGGCCCTACTTCAACCTGTCCACGCCCGAGCCGACCGGCGTCGTGGCCGTCGTCGCGCCCGCCGATCCGCTGCTCGGCCTGGTGTCGGTGGTCGCCCCGGTGATCGTGACCGGCAACACCTGCGTCGTGGTCGCCTCGGAGCCGTCGCCGCTGGGCGCGATCACGCTGTCGGAGGTGCTGGCCACCTCCGACCTGCCGGGCGGGGTCGTCAACGTGCTGACCGGGCGGCAGGGCGAGCTGGCTCCGTGGCTGGCGGCGCACATGGACGTCAACGCGATCGACCTGTCCGGGGTCGCCGACGCCGATCTGGCGCTGAGCTGCGAGCAGGCCGCGGCGGAGAACCTCAAGCGGGTGCTGCGGCCGGCGGCGGCGCAGGACTGGGCGGCCGATCCCGGGATCGGGCGCATGACGGCCTTCCTGGAGACCAAGACGGTCTGGCACCCCGTCGGCATCTGACCGCCTGTGTCGGATCACGGCGTCTGATCACGGCGTCGGATCACCGCGTCGGATCACCGCGTCCCCTCGGCCTCGTCTCAGGCCGGGGGGATGTTGTGGTTCAGGCGGAACAGGTTCTCGGGGTCCCATGCGGCCTTGAGCCTGGTCAGGCGTTCGTAGTCGCCCGGCTCGTACGCCCTGCGCACGTTCTCCGGCGTGGCCTGGTCGCCGTACAGGAAGTTCAGCACCCGCCCGCCCGTCGCCCACGGCGCCAGCGCCCGCCTGACCTCCTCGTGGGCCGCGCGCACGGCCGTCAGGTCCGAGCCGGGGGCCAGGCCGGGGGTCAGCATGCCGGCGTAGTAGAGCGCGTCCCTGTTCCCCACCGAGTTGGCCACCGACTGAGGCTTGGCCAGCGCGCCGCCGAGGTGGCGCACCTCGATCACGGCCCGCGCGCCGAGCAGCGCCTCCAGCGCCTCCTCCGGCAGCTCGCGCAGCAGGGAGTGGGTGGAGTGATAGCCGGACGGCGTCGTGGGGTCGTTGTGGATGGCGGCCGAGCCGGTGTAGGGCAGCTCGCCCACGGTGTCCATCAGGCGGGGACCGACCGCGCGCAGCGGAGCCAGCAGTTCCTCGCCCTCCGCCGCGTCCCCGGTGAACGCGACGCGTACGTGGGCCACGGTCTGGCCGCGGAAGTGCGCGGGGGCGTGCGGGGAGTCGGGGAACGGGATGACGGCGATCGAGGAGGTCAGCTCCTCGGGCAGGGACCGGGTCCAGTCCCGCCAGGCGCGCAGCGCGGGCCCTGCCAGATCGGTGCCGAAGTAGAGGCCGCCGCCGTAGAGCCGTTCGACGGGGACGAGGCCGATCTCCAGCGCGGTGGCCACGCCGAAGTTGCCCCGGCCGCCCACCAGCGCCCAGAACAGATCGGGGTCGCCGTCAGGCCTGACGTGGCGGAGCTCGGCGTCGGCCGTGACGACCTCCACGGCGCGCACCTGGTCGGCGGCGTACCCGTAGCGCCTGGCCATGAGCCCGAGACCCCCGCCCAGCGTGTACGACACCGCCCCCACGAGCGGCGACGAGCCGGACAGCGGGGCCAGCCCATGCCTGGCCGCCGCGGCGATGACCTGCTCCCAGCGCACGCCCGCCCCGATGCGCGCGGTGCCGGCCGCCGGGTCGATCGTGACGGCGGTCATCCTGCCGGTGGTGACGAGCAGGCCGCCCTCGGCGGGGACGGGCAGGCCGTGCCCGGTCGCCTGCACCGCGACCGGCAGGCCGCGCGTGGCGGCGTGGGACACCGCCCGCCGCACGTCATCGGGGCTCGCGGCCGGGACGATCACCTCGGGACGGTGGGAGGCGAGCGTCTGGAAGCCGGCTCGCTCGGCGTCATATCCGGAATCATGCCGATAAAGGGTGGAAGTCATGGTTCCAGCCTGTCGGCGGCGCTTCCATAAGTCCAAGAGGAAGATCTGCTGACCAACAGAAGCAATCGTTATGGATGGCTCAGTAGGCGAAGCCCGGCGGCCTGAGCGGCGGATGCGCGGCCTGGAGCTGGGCGGCCAGGCCCAGCAGGTGGGGCTCGCCGCCGGGCGGCGCGACGAGCTGCACGGCGATCGGCAGCCCGCTGGAATGGGTGGCCAGGGGCACGGCCATGGCGGGCCAGCCGCACATGTTCCACGGGCCCGTGGCGGGGGCGTACCTGATGTTGGCCGAGGCGTTGTGCAGCAGGCCACGCCGGCCCCAGCGCTCGGCCCTCGGCGCGACGGCGGCCAGAGCCGGCATGACCAGCACGTCCGCGTCGCCGAGCCACTGGTCGGCGCCGTAACCGTGCCAGCGCTCGCGGCCCCGCGCGCCGTCCAGCTTGAGCGCGGCGAGCACCCGGCCGGCCCTGGCCAGCGCGCGGGTACGGCGTTCGAGCCGCCACCGGTCCAGACCATCGACCGACTCGGCCGCCCTGACCAGCCACGTCGCGACCGTGGCCGGGCCGAGCCAGGCGGGCAGCGTGCCGTCGTGCTCGACCACCGTGTGCCCGGCCAGGCGCAGCGTCTCCGCCGCCCCGCGCACCGCGGCCCTGAACTCCTTGTCGACCGACAACCCTGGCGGCAGCGGCTGCGGCGCGTAGGCCACCCGCAGGTCGAACGGCTCCGGGCCGGCGGGCGGCGGTTGCGGCTCCCACACCTCGTCGTCGTCGGCCCAGACCGAGCGCAGCATGCGCGGCGCGGGCTCCACCCGGCAGCCGCCGCGCCACGCCTCCGCCAGCGACGGGGCCGCGGCCAGCACCGACAGCGCGAGCGACAGGTCCGCGGCGGTGGTGGCGATCGGGCCGTTCTCCGTCAGCCGGTCCCAGTCGTCCGTCGGCGGCGGCACCAGGCCCACGCCCGGCTTGATCGCCAGCACGCCGCAGCAGGCCGCGGGGATGCGCAACGAGCCCATGCCGTCGTTGCCGAGCGCGATCGGCACCATGCCCGCCGCCACCGCCGCGGCGTTGCCGGCCGACGAGCCGCCCGCCGTGCGCGAGGGGTTCCAAGGGTTGCGTACGACGCCGTACGCGCTGTCGCCGAACGCCACCAGCCCCAGCTCCGGCAGGTTGGTCACGCCGATGACCACCGCGCCCGCCGCGCGCAGCCGCGCCACCGTCACGTGGTCCTCGGCCGCCGGCACGTCGGAAGTGGCGGCCGACCCGCCGCGGGTGGCCTCGCCCGCCACCTCCAGGTTGTCCTTGACCGCGACCGGCACGCCCGCGAGCGGCAGATCCGGCAGATCACGCCGTTTCTGCAGCTCCCGAGCCTCCTCCACGGCCTGCTCCCTGACCGCACGGAAAGCCCCGACCCTGGTGTCCCGCTCCGAGACGGCATGAAGATGCTCCTCGACGACGGTCGTGGCCTTGACGTCCCCGTGCCGTACGGCCGTCGCGATCTCGATGGCGGACCTGCCTGCCCACAACATGATTCGAGTGTGCACATTTTCACTCATCGTGGCGAGGCTCGATAGGGTCGATCCACGTGAACGGACCTTCGCTCGCCCTGCGCCAGCGCTCTCTGGGCGACCCCACGGCCGAATATCCCCTGTTCCCGCCGCTGACGCAGGGCTGTCCCACGACCAGCACCGGCGAGATCGCCTATCCGCTCGACGTCGTCTACGACTACGCGAAGGTGGAGCGCGCCCTGTTCGACCAGGAGCCTGGTCCCGACCTCGCGCGCTGGTCCCCGCTGCTGCCGCCGCTGGCGGTGCCCACGCTGGGTGAGGGCGGGACACCGCTGGTGGAGTTCGGGGACGTGCACGTCAAGGACGAGTCACGCAACCCGACGTGGTCGCACAAGGACCGGCTCAACCGGGTCGCGGTCAGCGCCGCCGTGGCCGCCGGCGCGCCCGGCGTGGTCGTGGCCTCATCCGGCAACCACGGCGCCTCGGCCGCCGCCTACGCGGCCAGGGCCGGGCTGCCCGCGATCGTGCTCTCCTCGGCCGACTCGCCGCCGGCCGTGCAGACGTTCGCGCGTGCGTACGGGGCGAAAGTCGTGTCCGTGCCGGTCGAGGCGCGCTGGCCGCTGCTGCGGGAGGTCGTGGACCGGCTCGGTTACCACCCCGTCAGCAACCAGACCGTGACCCATACCGGGCACCCGTTCGGGGCCGAGGGCTACAAGACGATCGCGTACGAGCTGTTCCTGCAGCTCGGCAGGGCGGTGCCCGCGGCCGTCTTCGTGCCCACCGGTTACGCCGAGCTGCTCTACGGGGTGTGGAAGGGCTTCACCGAGCTGCGGTCGCTCGGACTGGCCGAGCGGACGCCGCGGATGTTCTCCTGCGAGACGGCCGCCGGCGGGCCTCATGCCAGGGCCCTGGCCACCGGCGCGCCCGCCGCGATCGTCGAGCTGGGTCCCACGGAGGCGTACAGCGTAGCCGGCGCGGTGGGCGGGCACCGGGGCGTGCTGGCCGTGCGTGACAGCGGCGGTGAGGCCGTGCTGGTGACCGACGAGGAGCTGCGGCAGGCTCAGCGGGATCTGGCCGGGCAGGGGCTGTGGCAGGAGCTGTCAGGCGTGGCGGGGGTGGCGGGGTGTCGGAGGTTGCGGCGCGAGTTCGACGGGCCCGTGGTGTGTGTGGCGACGTCCAGTGGGTTCAAGGACATGGGGGTGGGCGGGGAGCGCTATCCGGTGATCGAGAACCCGACGCTGGACGATCTCGTGAACTGATCGCGGCTCGCGGCTCGCGGCTCGCGGACGCGCGGGCTCAGGGCTTGATCCAGACGCGGAGCGGGCCGGTCGTGGTGAAGCCGTGGCTCAGGGCGGTGGTGGGGTCGATCTCGTAGCCGACCAGGGGGCGGCCGGGGAAGAGCTCGGCCGCCATGGCCAGGGCGCCCGCCCAGGCGGCGTCCTCGTCGGGGCCGAAGACGTTGGAGACACCGACGGCGGGGCTGACGGCGGGGCCGCTGCCGGGGTCTCCGGCGTGGCTGACGGTGGGCTCGCCGGCGGGGCCGGTGGCGGGGGCGCCGGTGGTGAGGACCGCGCCGGTGGTGATCTCGCCGTCCGTCCGGCCGTACACGATCGTCGCCTCCGCGAGCAGCGCGGGCGGGAACAGGCCGGGTTCGCCGAACGCCCGCGCCCAGTCGCGCAGCGTGGCCGCGCCCTCGACCGCCGCCCAGTCGGTGGGCGTGCGGTCGGGGGCGGCGCGGTGGATCCAGCGTGCCTCGAACAGCACCTCGAAGCCCGGTAGATCGAGCGTGGCGAAGCTGTCCTTGACCGACGCGCCGGGCCCCGCGTCGATGCGGCCGAGCACGTCGGCCGCCGTGGCGTCAGGGGAGAGCGTGACGGCGTCGGGGTAGAAGGGCGGGGTCCTTGCCGGGTTGGTCCAGGCGCGCTCGGCGAACGTGCCCGGCCGGCCGTGGGCGCGGCACATCAGGTCGCACCACGCGGCGTTGTCGCGGGCCGCCACGGCCTGCCAGCCGGTCATGGGTGGCGGGACGGCCTGCGTGTCGGTCATGGGCGTCTCCTCGTCCGGCGGGACAGCCTGCCGGTCGGTCATGAGCGTCCCTTCGTGCGGCGGGTGGGTGGTGCGGTGAGCGGGTCTTCCGGCCAGGGGTGCTTGGGGTAGCGGCCGCGCATCTCCGCGCGTACGTGACGATAGGCGTCGCGCCAGAACGAGGCCAGGTCCGCCGTCACCGCCAGCGGACGGCCGGCGGGCGACAGCAGGTGGACCAGGACCGGCACGCCCGCGACGAGCGGCGTCTCCTGCCAGCCGAACAGTTCCTGCAGCTTCACCGCCAGCACCGGCTGCTCGCCCGAGTAGTCGAGGCGGATGTGCGAGCCGGTGGGGACCTCCAGGCGTTCGGGGGCGACCGCGTCCAGCCGTTCGCTCCACGGGATCAGGCGGCGCAGCGCCGAGGCGACGTCGATGCGCTCCACGTCGGCGCGGCGGCGGGCCCTGGACAGCTCGGGCTCCAGCCACTGATCGGCCAGGTCGACGAGCGCGTCCATGGACGGCCAGGGCGGGCCGATCGCCTGGTGGCAGAACGCCAGGCGGTCGCGCAGGTCCTTGGCTTGTTTCGTCCAGGTCAGCAGGTCTTCCGTACGCAGGCCGTACCGGATGGCGTCGCGGACGTCGGCGTCCTTGAGCGGCCTGGCGGACAGCTCGATCGCGCCCAGGCGCTCGACCCGGCGGGCGGAGACGTCGCCGCGGCGCTCGCCCGGCGGCACCTTCCACTCGACCTCGTCCTCCACCGTGGTGCCTGCCGCCAGCCTGGCCGTCGCCTCGTCGATCACCACCGCCTGCCTGACACGGGCCGAGGCCGCGCCGGTCGGGCGGTCGGCGACCGCGACGGCCAGCCACTCAGCGGTCCCGAGCCTGGAACCCTCGGCCGGCTGGGCCTGGGTGCCTGAGGCCATGAGGAAGCCGCCACCGCGCCTGCGCGCCACCCGCTCGGGAAACGCCAGCGCCACCGCCATCCCGGCCAGCGCGTCATCCGACAACTCCCGCCCACGAGCAGCCGCGCCGACGGGATGATCCGTGGTGCGGCGGAGGCGGGTGGATTCCTGGCGCCAGCGGGCCGCGAAGCCGGTGCCGCCGCGACGGGCCGTGCGCCAGACCTCCACCAGGTCGTCGGAGGCGTCCCTGGGCAGCTGTTCCGACAGGAGCGCCACCACCTCGGCGGCCCGGGGGCCGAGGTCGAGGAGGGCCCTGGCCAGGCGGGGGTGCACCCCGGCCAGCGCCATCCGCCGGCCACGGGCGGTGACGCGGGAGGTGTCGTCCAGGGCGCCGAGCAGTCGCAGCGTGCCGGTGGTGGCGGACATGGCGGCGGCGGGCGGCGGGTCGAGCAGGGCGAGGCCGTGGGCGTCGGGGCTGCCCCAGCAGGCCGCCTGGAGCGCGAAGCCGGTCAGGTCGGCGAGCGCGATCTCCGGCCGGGCCTGGTCGGCCAGCCGCTCGTGCTCGGCCGCCGTCCAGCAGCGGTAGACGGTGCCGGGCGCTTCACGGCCCGCCCGTCCGGCCCGCTGGGCGGCGGAGGACTTCGAGACCCTGACCGTGGTGAGGGAGCCCAGGCCGCGCGCGTGGTCGGTACGCGGCTCGCGGGCCAGCCCGCAGTCCACCACCACCCGCACGCCGGGCACGGTCAGGCTCGACTCGGCGACGGACGTGGCCAGCACCACCCTGCGCCCCGCCCCCGGCGACAGCACGGCGTCCTGGACGTGGGCCGGAGCCTGGCCGTGCACCTGGAGCAACTGCTCCACGTCCCCGGCCAGCATCCCGGCCACCTTGGCGATCTCGCCCACGCCGGGCAGGAAGCACAGCACGTCGCCGTCCCGTTCGGCCAGCGCCCTGCGTACCACCGAGGCCGCGTGCGACAGCAGCGCGGGATCGACGCGCAGGCCGTGCGGCGGCGCGACCGGGCGCGGCGGCGGGGCCCAGACGGTCTCCACGGGGTGGGTGCTCCCGGTGGCGGCGACGACGGGGCCGCCGATCAGTTCGGCCCACGGCGCGGCGTCGGCGGTGGCGGAGGTGGCCAGGAGGCGCAGGTCGGGGCGGAGCGTCTCGCGTACGTCGAGCAGGAACGCCAGCGCCGTGTCCGCGTCGAGGTGGCGTTCGTGGCATTCGTCCAGCATGACGGCGTCGATCCCGGCCAGCTCCTGGTCCCGCTGGAGCCGTTGCAGCAGCACGCCGGTCGTGACGACCTCGACCCTGGGGTCGGCGCCCACGTGCCGCTCGCCCCTGATCGTGTAGCTCACGCCCATGCGCCGGGCCGCCGCGCGTACGGCCAGCCGTCGCGGCTCGGCCACCACGACCCGCATGCCCGCCTCGGCCAGCGCCAGCGGCACCACGGTGGTCTTGCCGGTGCCGGGCGGCGCGGTCAGCACCGCGCTGCCGTGCCCGTCGAGCGCGGACAGCAGCTCGGGCAGCACCTGGTGGATGGGCAGGGCGCCCTGAGCGGATGGCGGGACCCTGCCTGGGGTGGGGGCGCCGTCAGGCACGGGCATCGGCCCGTACGGCGACCTGCTCATCGGGACCTCCCGCAGCGGCCCGGTGCGCGGAGACCGTGCGTCCTGAGGGCCGGTTCGCCGAGCGCAGGATCGCGTCGAGGAGCCCGGGGAAGCGGACGTCGAGGTCGGCGCGGCGCAGGCTCATGTACTTCAGCCGCCCCTCCTGCTTGGTCACGACCACGCCGGCCTCCCGCAACGCCCGGTAGTGGTGCGAAGCGGTGGATTTGTGCACCCCGAGGTCGTCGGCCGCCGTGGTGCAGTTCAGCTCCCCGGCGAGGGCGAGGCGGACGGCGATCTGCAGGCGTACGGGGTCGGACAGCGCCCGCAGAACCTCTGTGAGCTCGATGTCCTCCGTAGCCGGGTGCGGTAGCAGGCGCATGACGGAAGCCTACCTTCGTCTCATTGTTTGACAACGATCCAACTATAGGTCAGTTTGATGGGCGTCAAACTTTTGCTTGAGGAGGCTTCCGTGAGTTCACGGCTCTATCCGATGGCCGCCGGAAATTTCGCGATCGGTACGGGCATGTTCGTCACCGCCGGGTTGCTGGGCCCGATCTCGACCGACCTGGGGGTCTCCCGGTCGGCCGCGGGCCAGCTCATGACGGTGTTCGCGCTGGCGTACGCGGTGCTGTCGCCCCTGCTCGCGGCCCTGACGATCCACCTGCCGCGGCGGACGCTGCTGTTGCTGGCCATGGGGGTGTTCGTGGCCGGCAACGTGCTGAGCGCGCTGGCGCCGACGTACCCGCTGGTGGTCCTCACCCGGGTGATCGCCGCGGCGGGGGCGGCCATGTTCACGCCGACCTCGTCGGCCGTGGCGAACGCGCTGACCTCGCCCGACCGGCGCGGGCGCGCGCTGGCGCTGGTGATGGGCGGGCTGAGCGTGTCGTCGGCCATCGGCGTGCCGCTCGGCACCTGGCTGGGCGAGGCGGTGACCTGGCGGGCGACGTTGTGGATGGTCTCTGGGCTGGGCCTGCTCGGCCTCGTCTGGGTGGCCGCGCTGGTGCCCGACGTGCGGCTCGCGGCGTCCGGACGGCTCCGGGAGCGCTTCGAGCCGCTGCGCGACCGGCGGGTGCTGGCGGTGATGGCCACGCAGTTGCTGGTCTTCGCGTCGGGGTTCAGCGCGTACACCTACATCGGCTCGCTGTTCGACCTGCCGCTTCCCGCGCTGCTGTGGGCGTGGGGGCTGGGCGGGATCGTGGGCAACCTGCTCGGCGGGCGGCTGTCCGACGCGTACGGGCCGCGCCGGATGATCCTGATCGGGATGACCGCCGCCTTCGTGTTCGTCCTGCTCATCCCCGTCGCGAACCTCGCCCTGCCCATCGCGCTGGTATGGGGCTTCCTGTGGGGTTCGGTCGGCTGGATGATCGCCCCGGCGCAGCAGTTCAGGACCGTCACCACGATGCCGGGCAACGTCTCGATCGGCCTCGGCCTGCTGTCGTCGGCCCAGTACTTCGGCCTGTTCGTGGCGGGCCTGGCCGGCGGGGTGGCGCTGGACGCGTACGGACGGATCGGCGTGATCGCCCTGTCCGCCGGCCTGGGCCTGCTGGCCCTGCTGTTCACCCTGGCCACCTACCGCACCCCGAAGCTCGTCCCCCAGGTGACGGAAGCGGTCGGCTAGCACCGGGGCCGGGCTCGTCGGCTTTCCGCGCCGGGGAAGGCGGTTGGCCATAATGTCGGATGTGTCAGACGACCGCGACCCGAGCGACGAGCCCGTGCCCGGCCAGGACGAGCGGGCCCCCGCACCGCACTCCCGAGACGAGCCCGTGCCCGGCCAGGACGGGCAGGCGTCCGCACCGCAACCGGAGGACGACCCGCGCGACGAGCCCGCTCCGCCGGCTGCCCTCGTCCTGCTGACGGCGGGGTCGGCGGTGGCGGTCATGGCGTTGGCGGCCTTCCTCTCCCAGCCGCCCGGACTCAACTTCCTGCTGTTCGGCCCGGTCGCGCTGGTGGCGTTCGAGGTGGTCGCGTACGACGTGTGGTGGCGGCGGTGGTGGGGCGCGATCCCGGGAGCCCTGCTGGGCCTGCTGACCTATTTCGAGGGCCGCGCGGCACTGGGCGACGTGATCGGTGAGGTCTGGGCGCATCCGGTGGCGTACGTCCTGGCGTGGACCCTCTTCGCCGTCGTCTTCGCCCTGTGCAGCCGCTACCCGCGCCGGGTGCCCTAGCCGGCCGGCGCCGCTTCCGAGGAAGGGTTCACGAGGGGAGTGCGTTGAGGCGAGGGTGACCGGGAATGAAGACTCGGTCGCCGGATCCGGCCGAGGCGGGTACTTCCGGACACGACACGACGGGGCGGACCGCGTTGCCTCCCCGGGAGGAGACGGGAGCCGATGAGCCTGCGCCAGTTCGAGTACGCCCTGGCGGTCGCCACGGAGGGCTCGGTGACGGCGGCGGCTGAGTCGCTGCGCGTCGCCCAGCCGTCGATGTCCCAGCAGATCCGCAACCTGGAGCGCGACCTCGGCGTGACGCTCTTCGACCGGACGCCGGGCGGGCTCGTGCCCACCGCGGTCGGCCGGGCCTTCCTCCAGGAGGCCGAGATCGCGGTGAACGCGGCGCGGCGGGCGCGGGAGACGGCGCGGGCCGGCGCGGACGACCTGGTGGGCGAGCTCGCCGTCGCGGCGCAGCTGGGATTCGGCACCCGCCAGTTGCCGGGCGCGCTGGGCGTGCTGCGCCGCCGTTTCCCGCGGCTGGAGGTCACCGTCTTCGAGGAGTCGAGCTCCGCCGAGCTGGAGCAGCTGTGCCGCAGGCGGGTCACGGACTTCGCCCTGATGGCGGCCTGCCGGCGGGGCCCCGCGGACGCCCACCGCCTCGGCGAGGAGGAGTTCGTCGCGGTGCTGGGCGCCGGGCACCCGCAGCTCGCCGCGGACCGGGTGGACCTGCGTGCGCTGGAGGGGGAGCCGTGGGTCAGGTTCGACCGCGACAGCGCCCTCGACGGGGTGCTGCAGGAGGTGTCTGAGGAGAACGGGCTGACGCCGGCCACGGTCGCCCGCGTGTCCCAGACGGCGACGGCGGTGCGCTGGGCCGCCCACGGCCTGGGCGTGACGCTCGTCCCGGCCTCCGCGGTGCCCCGTGGCTACGAGCACCTCGCGCGTCCGGTGTCCCCGGTCGTGTCCCAGCCCGTCATCGCCGTGGTCCACCCCGACGCGGGCCCGGCGGCGACCGCGCTGCTCGAGCTCCTGCGCCAGGAGACCTGGGACGGCTCCGCCTCCCTCCGCCGGTCGGACGCCGATGAGCCGCACGACGAGCCGCACGAAGAGACAGCCGCGGCGAACGTCGTGCGGCCGCTCAGAGCCGGGTGAACGTCGTGCGGCCGCTCAGAGCTGGGTGACGCCACCGTCCACGGCGAGCTCGACCCCAGCGGTGTACGTCGCGTCGAAGGCGAGGAACGCCGCCGCCGCCACGATCTCGTCGAGGGCGCCAAGCCGCTTCATCGGATTGTCCGCGACCCGCTCCGCGATGAACTCCGCCGCGGCCTCCTTGGACATCGTGCGCTCCAGCACCCCCGTGTCGACGGGCCCGGGGCTGATCGCGTTGACGCGGATCTCGCGCGGCAGCAGCTCGCGGGAGAAGCTGCGGGCCATGGAGCGCAACGCCGCCTTGCCCGCCGCGTAGACGCTGGTGTCCTGGATGCCGACGACGCCGGCCACCGAGGTGGTCAGGACGACGCCGGCGCCCCTGCTCAGCAGCGGGGCGAGCTTCTGCACGGTGAAGAAGGCGCCCTTGACGTTGACCGCGAACAGCTCGTCGTACGCCTGCTCGGTCGTCGAATCGAGCGGCGTGAGCGCGGTGATGCCCGCGTTGACGAACAACGCCTCGACCGAGCCGAGCTCCGTCTTCACCCGGTCCGCCAGCGTGTCCAGATCGGCGAGCGAGGACACGTCGCCGCGGACGGCCACCGCGTTCTCGCCGATCCGCTCCCGCGCGGCGTCGAGCGCGGCCTGGGAACGGCCGGTGATCGCCACCCGAGCTCCGTCGCCCGCCAGTGATTCCGCGATGGCGAGCCCGATGCCGCTGCTGCCACCGGTGACCACGACATTCTTGCCACTGTATTTACCCATGACTACAATTCCTTCGTCAGTAAACAACGACAGTTCGCCGTCAATTCCTGGGGTATTCGCCGCCGTCCACGGAGAAATTGGTCCCGGTGATCCAGCTCGACCGGTCGGACACGAGGAAGAGCACCGCGTTCGCGATGTCGTCCGGCCGGCCTTCGCGCCCGAGCGGCGGCGTGTCGGTCGCGCCCGACTCCGCGGCGGTGCTCGCCCACCGCCGGCGCGTCTCCTCGCCGCCAGGGGTGGCGGTCCTGCCGGGGGCCAGGGCGTTGACCCGGACCCCGTACGGGGCCAGCTCCGCGGCCAGCGCCCGGCTGTAGCTCTCCAGCCCCGCCTTGGCCGCCTGGTAGTGCGCGAAGACCGGCACCGGCGGGAGCAGCGCGGCGGTGGAGATGTGCACGATCGCCCCCGACCCCTGGTCTCGCATCCCCGGCGTGAGCAGGGCGTTCAGCCGTACGGCCGCGAGCAGGTTGAGGTTGAGCGCGTCCTGCCAGTCCGCGTCGGGGATCGTCACGGCGCTGTCGCCGGCCCGGGCGCCACCCGCGTTGTGCACCACGATGTCCACCCCGCCGAACGTCTCCTGGACGGCCGCGGCCAGGGCCCGGGTTCCGGCCTCGGTGCGGATGTCGGCCGTCACGAAGGCGGCTCCTTCCGGCGCCGGGTACGCGGTCGTCCTGGCGGTGGCCAGCACCCCGGCGCCCTCCTCAAGCAGCCGCCGCACGACCGCCGCCCCGATTCCCCGGGAACCTCCCGTGACGAGGGCTCGTTTTCCCTTGAGCTCTCCTGATCCGTTTCCGAGCGTCATGGCTCCTCCTGAATCGCCGAATTCGCTCGGCGCGGATATTCGCGGGCCGAGCAGATTCACCGTACGCAAGGAAAAGAACGCGGAGCAAAGACGAAATTCGAGCGGCCGCCATAGGAGATGCCTATGACGGGTCACTCGCGAAGGGGACGGGCGGTAACCCGGCAGGCGGACGACGGGCGGTGCTCACGGCGCCTACCGTCGGCGCCATGTTCAGAGATCAGGTGACCTTTCGCCGCGTCACGGCAGGAGTCCTGCTCATCGTGGCCCCGCTGCTCCAGGCACTCGCCGTCGTCGTCGATCCCGGCACCTGGGGCGACGAGCGGGAGGCGGTCAGCTTCGGCGCGAACCCCGTGCTCGCCCAGATCCAGTCCGTGCTCTACCACTGGAGCTGGATGCTCATGGCCGTGGCCGTGCTCGGCCTCGTGCATCTGACCAGGCGCGCGGCGACCCGGCTCGGCCACGTCGCCGGCGCGCTCACGGTGCTCGGCTACCTGCAGTTGTCCGGGCTGCTGCTCACCGATCCCGTGGAGTGGTGGCTGGGGCGGCACCACCCGCCGGAGGAGGCGCAGCGGATCATGGACGAGATGCTGGGGCTGCCCGGCGTGATGTTCGGGTTCCAGCTCCCGTGGATGTTCTTCGGCTTCCTCGGCCTGCCGGTGCTGACCGCGGCCGTGTGGCGGGCCGGGTTCGTGGGGTGGTGGGCGCCGGCGGTGGTGGCCGCCGGCTATCTCGGGTCGTTCGCGGTCTCGTACGGCCCCGCCACCGTGCCGTTCTGGGCCGCCCCCGTGGCCGCGCTCGGCTGGATCGGCTGGAAGGTCCTGCGCATGGGTGACGAGGCGTGGGCGGCCTACTATCCGGCGGCGCGGGTCAGCCCTGAGCGGGAATCCAGCCGACGCTGACCGCGAAGATGACGAAGACGCCGAGGAGGATCCGGTAGATCACGAAGAGGGTGAAGCGGTGGGTGCTGATGTAACGCAGGAACCAGGCCACCGCCAGATAGCCGACGACGAACGAGATGACGGTGGCGAGGATCGTCGGCCCCCAAGCGGGGGCCGGGCCCTCGCCGATGTCCTTCAGCTCGAACAGCCCCGAGGCCAGCACGGCGGGGATGGCCAGCAGGAACGAGTATTTGGCCGCGTCCTCACGGCGGTAGTCGAGCAGCAGGCCCGCGGTCACCGTGCCGCCCGAGCGGGAGACGCCGGGGATCAGGGCCAGTGACTGGGCGAAGCCGTAGATGATGGCGTGGGTGAAGCTGAGGTGCTTCTCCAGCGTGAGCTTGTTGCGGGCGGTGTGGTCGGCGTACCACAGGATGCAGGCGAAGACGATCAGCGTGGTGCCCACCAGGCGCAGGTCGCGGAAGCTGGTCTCGATCTGGTCCTTCAGCGTGATGCCGAGGATGCCGATGGGCAGCGTGCCGACGATGACGTACCAGCCCATGCGGGCCGCCCAGTGGCCGCGCAGGCTCTTGTCGAACAGCGAGCGCGTCCAGGTGGAGATGATCTCCCAGATCTCCTTGCGGAAGTAGATCAGCACGGCACTCTCGGTGCCGAGCTGGATCACCGCCGTGAACGCCGCCCCGGGGTCGTTCCAACCGGCGAACGCGGAGACCACCCGGATGTGGGCGCTGGAGGAGATCGGCAGGAACTCCGTGAGTCCTTGGACCAACCCCAAGATCACCGCTTCTAGCCAGCCGATCACGACGACACCTTTCCAGCACGCGGAAGTGACGAGGTGAGGTTAGCGGAATCGAGGGTCAAGCAATTGCCGTCGCAGCGCGTTCAGCTGGTGGGAGTTCTCGACCGAACGGGGCTCGTCGAGCGAGTCGAGCGCCAGCAGCAGCGCGTCGGCCACGATGATGCCGGTCAGCGGCTCGGCCGTGATGCCGGTGGGCGTGTGGGGGGCGGCCAGCACGGCGTCCACCCGGTCGGCGAACGACCCGCCGAGTTCATCGGAAATTAGCACGATGTTCGCACCCACGGCGTGCGCCCGGTCGATCAGCACGGTGAGCTCCTTGAGCTTGCGGGCCGGCTGGAAGATCACCAGCACCTCGCCGTGCGCGAGCTGGATCAGGTCGTCGGCCAGGGCGAAGCCGGTGGTGGCGACGGCGCGGGCGCGGTGACCGCGCCGGTTGAGCTTGAGCGCCAGGTGGTGGCCGGCCGGCTCGGAGGCGCCCGCGCCGTAGACGAACACGCCGGGCGCGTCGACCAGCAGCTCGACCGCCTTCTTGAACGCCTCGGCGTCCAGCAGCCCCCTGCAGTGCTCGACCCGCTCGCGGGCCTCGTCGAAGACCCGCTCCCAGATGCCGGTCAGGTCCTGGCCGACGTGGCTGACGCGCTGCCGCAGGCGGACGTCGGGGGCCACCGCCGAGGTGAACTCGGCCGCCAGCGCCCGCTTGAGCCCCGGCAGGCCGCCGAAGCCGAGCCGCTGCATCGTCCGCACCACCGTGGCGTTGCTGGTGCCGGTGGCGGTGCCCAGCTCCTGCGCGCTGGCGAAGAGGATCTGCTCGGGTGAGGCGGAGATCAGGTATTGGCACACCGCCCGCTCGGCCGGTGACAGCTCCTCCCAGAGCTGTCGTACCTGGGCCCTGAGCTGTTCGACCGGGCTGTGTGTATTTTCCATTACGGCTCTTGACTCCTGTGTAGCGCTCATTACCCTGGCTTGGAAACGACCGCTACAGACTCGCCGCCTCCTGAAATGGACATTACAGGCTCCGGGTCGGTCCAAGGAGCACCATTGAGCCTCACATCCCTGCCTCTCGTCGAGATCTCCGGCGCTCCTCGCGACCGCGGCCGCCAGTACGGCGAGCAGGCGCGCGAGCGCATCGAACGCGCGCTGACCTACTACGCGGAGGCGTTCGCGCACTCCAGCGGCCTGTCATGGGATCAGGTCGTCGAACGGGCGGCGCACTGGATCGAGCCCAGCAGGGCGTTCGCGCCGGAGCTGGTCGAGGAGATGGAGGGCATCGCCGAGGGGGCCGGGGTCGGCTTCCTCGACGTGCTCGCGCTCAACGCCCGTGGCGAGATCATCTACGACACCACCTTCAGCTCCATGGAGCCCGACGGGTGCACGTCGTTCGCGCTGCTCGGTGAGATGTCCGGCGACGGCCACGTCTACGCCGGCCAGAACTGGGACTGGCGCGACGCCGTGTCCGACACGCTGATGGTGCTCAGAGTCGTCCAGCCGGGCCGGCCGACGGTCATCATGCACGTGGAGGCGGGGCAGGTCGGGCGGCAGGGGGCCAACTCGGCGGGCATCGCGCTCAACGCCAACGGGCTCGGCGGGCGCTTCGACGACACCGTGGGCGTGCCGCAGACTCTGATCAGGCGCAGGGTGCTCGACAGCGACAACCTCAACACCGCGCTGGAGGCGCTGACCAAGTCGCGGGCCCACATCGCCAGCAACGCGCTGGTCACCCACCGCGACGGCTTCGCGATCGACCTGGAGACCACGCCAGGCGCCGTGGGCTGGATGTATCCGACGGACGGGCTGCTCGTCCACGGCAACCACTACCAGGCGTTCGTGCCGCCGCAACTGGCCGCCACCTACCGGCCGGGCTCGGCCGACTCGCTGTTCCGGGTGCCCCGGGCCGAGGGCGGGCTGCGTACGGTGCGCGAGGCGTCCGGCACCGACGAGGTGCGCAAGCGGATCAGGTTCGCCATGTCCGACCACCTGGGCTACCCCGAGTCCCTCTGCACCCACCCCGACCTCACCCAGCCCGCCGTGAAGCGGTGGGCGACCCTGCTGTCGAGCTGCGTCGACCTGACCACGGGCGACTACTTGATCGCGGCCGGCACGCCCTGCGACCACGAGTACGAGCGCGTGCCCTGGAACCTCTACGACGGACCGCATGGAGAAGTGACCCCGTGAAGAAGCTGCTCGCCCTCGCCGGGCTGGCCGGCCTGGTCGCCGCGTGCGGCGGGCCCGCCGCGACCACCAAGGCGCCCGACCCCGCCAAGCTCACCCTCGTCGATCGCACCGCCAAGGCGGCCGGGCCGCTCGACCGCGCCGTCTGGCTGCTCGACGAGGAGCCGGGCACGCTCGACCTCGACTCCGACGGCGGCACCCCCAACCGCACGGTCATGGCGAACGTCTGCGAGCGCCTCATGCAGACCCAGCCCGACATGACCGTCAAACCCTGGCTGGCCGAGAAGGCCGAGCTCCCCGACCCCAAGACGATGGTGCTCACGCTGCGTCAGGACGCCACCTTCCACGACGGCTCGCCGGTCACGGCCGACGACGTCGTGTGGAGCCTGAAGCGGCACGCGGGCGAGGGCATGGACGAATCGGACGAGTTCGAGGACGTCGAGTCGATCGAGAAGAGCGGCGAGCACGAGGTCACGATCGCGTTCAAGCGGCCCAACGCGCTGTTCGAGCAGGCCATCGCCGGCGGCGCGGGCATCGTGCTCAACCGGAAGGCGGTGCAGGCGCAGGGCGAGGACTTCGGCTCGCCGGGACACGACGACGCCTGCTCCGGCCCGTACCGGCTCAAGGAGTGGAGGTCCGGCTCGCACATGACGATCGAGCGCTACGCCGCGTACTGGAACAAGGACGTCAAACCGCTCACCAAGATCGTCGAGTTCCGGTGGGCCCAGGACACGGCGCTGGTCAACGGCCTCGTCACGGGTGCGGCGCAGGGGGCCTACCTGTCCGACACCGGGCCGGCCGTGGCGCTGCAGAGCAACCAGGCCGTCAGCGTGGCCTACGGCGCGACCACGCGCGTGTTCGTGCTGCTGCCGACCGATCGCGGCGTGATGAAGGACCCGAAGATCCGGCGGGCGCTGTCGCTGGCGGTGGACCGGGCCGGCATCGCCAAGTCGGGGTTCGCGGGGCTGGCCAGGCCGTGGAAGGTGCCGGTGGGGGCCGGGGCGTGGTCGTACGAGAAGGAGGCGTTCCAGACGGCCTACGACGAGCTGACCGGCGCGCCCGGCACGCCCCGGATCGAGGAGGCCAAGAAGCTGGTGGCGGAGGCGGGCTCCCCGAAGGAGCCGATCGTGGTGGCGACCGACGGCGAGCAGTCGCGCTCGGTCATCGCCAACGCCGTCGTGGACGCGGCCACGAAGATCGGCCTGACCGCCCAGATCAAGACGGTGCCCTCGTCGGAGTTCGGCAGCTTCTACACCGACAAGTCGCTGCGCGCCCAGGTCGACCTCGTCCCCGACGACTGGTACATCACCAAGTCCGACCCCATCGGCTTCTACGACAACGGCCTGACCGGCTCGGCCAACAACTGGGTGAAGTACAGCTCGCCCGCCTACGACAAGCTCGTGGCCGAGGCGCTGGAGACCACCGACCCCGCGGCCCGCGCCGGGCACGTCATCGAGCTGCAGCGCATGTTCACCGCCGACATGGTGTGGATCTCGCTGGTCGAGGTGCCGAACGCGGTCGTGCTCGGGGCCAAGGTGACCGGCCCGCCCGCCTCGCAGGTGCACATGGGCTACCCGTGGGCGGCCGATCTCGGGGCCAAGGGCTGAGCCGGTGGTCCGCAAGCTGGCCGGGCTGGTCGCCACGCTGCTCGCCACCTCGTTCGTGATCTTCGCGGCGTCGTACGCGGCCCCCGGCGACCCGGTCACGTTCCTGGCGGGCGGCAAGGAGAACCTGACCCCCGAACACCTGGCCGCGATCCGGGCTCAGTACCACCTGGACGATCCCTTCCTGGTGCAGTACGGCCGCTGGCTCGGCGACGCGCTGACCGGCGACCTCGGCCGCTCCACGCAGTACCACGACCAGGTCGCCGACCTGATGGCGGCCCGGCTGCCGAGCACGCTCGGGCTGGTCGCCTACGCCTCGGTGCTGTTCGTGGTGTTCGGGATCGCGCTGGGCGTGCTGGCCGCGGTGCGCGGCGGGCGTACGGACTCGGCCGTGGTGGCGGGCACGACGTTCGCCACCTCCGTGCCGGCGTTCGTCACCGCGACGGTGCTGATCTCGCTGTTCGGCGTGCAGCTCGGCTGGTTCCCCGTCATGGGCGGCGGGTCGTTGTGGCACCTGACGCTGCCCGCCGTCACGCTCGCGCTCGGCGCGCTGGCCATCATCAGCCGCGTCACCAGGCAGTCCATGATCGAGCAGCGCGAGCTCGACCACGTGAGCGTGGCCCGCGCCGGCGGGCTGTCCGAACGGCTGATCGTCGTGCGGCACGTCTTCCGTGGCGCGCTGGGGCCGATCGTGACGATGTGCGGGCTGGTCACCGCCGGGATGCTGGCCGGGACGGTGACGGTGGAGACCGCCTTCGGGCTCAACGGGATCGGCTCGCTGCTGGTGAACGCGATCAACACCCACGACTTCCCCGTCACGCAGGCGGTGCTGCTGCTCATGGTGACCGCGTACATCGCCGTGACCACCGCGGTCGAGCTGCTGCACCCCCTGATCGATCCCAGAGTGAGGAGCCGGGCATGACCACACTGGTCGCCACGCTCTCCCCGAAGCCCGCGCGGCCGCGCGGCCACCTGCCGGCCACGGCGTTCCTCGGCCTCGTCGTCGCGGCGGCGGTGCTGGCGCCGCTGGTCGCCCCCTACGCGCCCGAGGCGGTCGACTTCGCCGCCACGCTGGCGCCCATGTCACCGGGCCATCCGCTCGGCGCCGACCAGTCCGGCCGCGACCTGCTCTCCAGGGTCCTGTACGGCGCCCGTACCTCCCTGATCGGCCCGCTGATCCTGCTGGCCATCGCCTCGGTGCTGGGCGTGGCGCTCGGCACGCTGGCCGCCTGGCACCGGGGCTGGGTGGACGCCGTCGTCTCCCGGCTGACCGACGTCATGTACGCCTTCCCGGGGCTGCTGTTCGTGGTGCTGATCGTGGCCGTGTTCGGCAACGGGATGACCACGGCCGTGGTGGCGCTCGGGCTGGCGTACACGCCGACGATCGCCAAGTACACCCGCAGCGTGGCGCTGGGCGAGTGCGGCAAACCGTACATCGACGCCTACCGGGTGCAGGGCATGGGCGGGTTCGCCATCTGCGTGCGGCACCTGGTGCCCAACATGGCGCGCTCGCTCGTCGGCTACCTGGTCGTGCTGTTCGGGGAGGGGCTGATGAGCCTGGCCACGCTGAGCTTCCTCGGGTTCGGCGCGCAGGCGCCGTCCTCCGACTGGGGGCTCATGGTCAAGGAGGGGCAGCCGGCCATCGTGCAGGGGGCGTTCCTGCCGGTGCTGGTGCCGGGCGCGGCCATCGCCCTGGTGGTCGTGTCGTTCAACGTGATCGGCGTGCGCCTGGCCGACCGCATGGGCGTGAGGGGGACGTGATGCTGCTCTCCGTGGAAGGGCTGACGATCGAGGCGGGCGGGCGGCGGCCGATCCTGCGCGAGGTGTCGCTGTCTGTCGGCAAGGGCGAGATCGTGGGACTGGTCGGCGAGTCCGGCTCGGGCAAGTCCACGATCGCCCGCTCGGTGCTGCGCCTGCTCCCCGCCGGCGCCCGCGTCTCCGGGCGGGTCGCGGTCGAGGGCGAGGACGTGCTGACGATGGGCTCTTCGGCGCTGCGCGACCTGCGTGCCTCGAAGGTGTCGATGGTGTACCAGGATCCGCGCTCGTCGCTCAACCCCGTCCGCAGGATCGGCGACTTCCTGACCGAGCGCATGGTCCACACGCTGGGCCGGCCCAAGGCCGAGGCACGCGCGCGGGCGCTGGAGCTGCTGGACGCGGTGGGGATGCCCGATCCCGAGGCGCGGCTGCGGCAGTATCCGCACGAGCTGTCCGGCGGCATGCTCCAGCGGGTGGTGATCGCCGCCGCGCTGGCCGCCGGCCCCGCGCTGCTGCTGGCCGACGAGGCGACGAGCGCCCTCGACGTCACCACACAGGCCGAGACGCTCGCGCTGCTGCGCAGGGTGCAGGCCGAACGGGAGCTCGGCATGCTGTTCATCACCCATGACCTGCACCTGGCCGCGGCCTTCTGCGACCGCGTCCACGTGCTCTACGCGGGCACGGTGGTGGAGTCGCGGCCGGCCAAGGAGCTGTTCGCCGACCCCCGCCATCCCTACACCGCCGGCCTGCTGGCCTGCACGCCCGAGCTGGGCGACCCGCGTCCGATCCGGCCCATCCCCGGGCGGCCGCCCTCGCTGGACGACGCCTTCACGGGCTGCCCGTTCGCGCCCCGCTGCCCCGAGGTCACGAGTGCCTGCGAGGAAAGGCCGCCGGCGCCCGTGGCCGTCTCCGGCGGCTCCGCCGCCTGCCGCCTGGTGGAGGTCTAGATGTTGTCCGTACGCGAGCTGCGCAAGTCCTTCGGCGCCACCGTGGCGGCCGACGACGTCACGTTCGACCTGGCCGCGGGCGGCTCGCTCGGGCTGGTCGGCGAGTCGGGGTCGGGCAAGACCACGATCGCCCGCATGCTGGTCGGCCTGGTCGCCCCCGACTCGGGCACGATCGCCGTGGCCGGGCGTGAGCGGGGCACGAGGGAGCGCGGCCGGGCCGCCAGGCTGCGCAGGGCCAGGGAGATCCAGATGGTCTTCCAGGACCCGTACCTCTCGCTCGACCCCCGGCTGACGGCCGAGGAGTGCCTGCACACGGCGCTCAGGCTGCACGGCAGGCCCAAAGCGCGCGCCGCCGAGCTGCTCGAGCAGGTGGGGCTCGGCGCCAGGGAGGCAGGGGCTCGGCCCCACCGGCTCAGCGGCGGCCAGCGCCAGCGCCTGGCCATCGCCAGGGCGCTGGCGGTGGAGCCGTCGGTGCTGGTGCTGGACGAGGCGGTGGCCGCGCTCGACGTGTCGATCCAGGCGCAGATCCTGGAACTGCTGGCCCGCGTGCGCCGGGAGTCGGGGGTCGCGCTGCTGTTCGTCAGTCACGACCTGGCCGTGGTGCGGCACCTGTGCGAGGAGACACTGGTGCTGCACCGGGGGGTCGTGGTGGAGCGGGGGCCGGTGGAGCGGGTGCTGGCCGAGCCTGAGCACCCGTACACGCGGCTGCTGCTGGCCTCCGTGCCCAGGTCCGGCTGGGACCCGGCGGCGGTGGTGCGCTCCTGACCGTCAGCGGTCCTGAGGCTTCCAGACTTGTGCGTTGGCTCGCGCGAAGTCGGCGAAGTCCCTGGCCGGGCGGCCGAGGGCCTGGCGCACGCCGTCGGCGAGGGTCGCGTTGCGGCCGTCGAGGATGTCGGTGAACAGGTGGGCCAGGCCCTGCGCCTCGTCGGGGGTCACGCCGTGCTGGACGGCCGAGGTCACGTACTCGCCGGGCGTGACCCGGAGGAACACGATCGTCCTGCCGGTGGCCCGGGAGAGCTCGGCCGCCACGTCGGCGAACGTCAGCAGCCGCGGCCCGGTCAGCTCGTACAGTTTGCCCGCGTGGCCCTCCTCGGTGAACGCCGCCACCGCCACGTCCACGATGTCCTCCACGTCCACGAACGGCTCGGGCACGTCGGCGGCGGGCAGCGCGATCACGCCGTCGAGGACCGAGCCGAGGAGGAAGTCCTCGCTGAAGTTCTGCATGAACCAGGAGCAGCGCAGCACCGTCCACTCCGCGCCCGACTCCGCCACGGTCCGCTCGCTGGCCTGCGCCTCCGGCTCGCCCCGCCCGGAGAGCAGGACCAGCCGCCGCACCCCCGAGCTCACGGCCAGCTCCGTGAACGCCTTGACGTCGTCGTACGCGCCGGGAAAGGCCAGGTCGGGATAGTAGGACAGGTAGACGGCCGTCACGCCGTCGAGGGCGTCCGGCCAGGTCGAGCGGTCCTGCCAGTCGAAGGCGGGGGAGGCGGAGCGCGAGCCCAGCCGTACGGGCAGGCCGCGCGCGCTGAGCCGGTCGGCGATGCGGCGGCCGGTCTTGCCGGTGCCGCCGAGAACGAGAATCGTCATGCCTCTAGTAAGTCCCGATACCGATAAGACGCTCCATGGTTGAGAAGCGCAATCCCATATGCGATCGTCTACCCCATGGACCAGCTCGCGGCGCTCCTGGACGGCCCGAGAGCGCGCGGCGCCTTCCTGCTCCGGACGATCCTCGCCCCGCCCTGGGGGCTGCGTATCCAGGACGAGGCGCCGCTGTCGCTGGTGGCGCAGGTACGCGGCGATTCGTGGATCATCTTCGACGGGGACGACCCCGTGCACCTGGAACCGGGGCAGGTGGCCATCGCGCGGGGGCCGCAGCCGTACACGATGGCCGACGACCCCGGCACCAAGCCGCAGATCATCATCGACCCGGGCCAGCGGTGCACCACCCTCGACGGCGAGTCCCTCTACGAGCGCATGGACCTCGGTGTGCGGACGTGGGGCAACGACCCGCAGGGCCCCACCGTGCTGCTGACCGGCACCTACACCATGGAGGGCGAGGTCACCCGGCGGCTGCTGGAGGCGCTGCCCCAGCTGATCGTGCAGCCGGGCGGCCCGCTGATCTCGCTGCTCGGCGCCGAGATCGTCAAGGACGAGCCGGGCCAGGAGGCGGTCCTCGACCGGCTGCTCGACCTGCTGCTCATCGCGGTGCTGCGAGCCCACTTCGCCACGAACGAGGCCCCCGCCTGGTACCGCGCGATGAGCGACCCCGTCGTCGGCAAGGCCATGCGCCTGCTGCACAACAACCCCGCCCACCCGTGGACCGTGGCCGCGCTGGCCACCGAGGTGGGCGTGTCCAGGGCCTCGCTGGCCCGGCGCTTCACCGAGTTGGTCGGCGAGCCGCCGATGGCCTTCCTCACCGACTGGCGCCTCGCCCTGGCCGCCGACCTGCTGCGCGAGCCCGACGCCACGATCGGGTCCGTGGCCAGGAAGGTCGGGTACGGCAGCCCGTTCGCGCTCAGCGCGGCCTTCAAACGCGTCCGCGGCATCACCCCGCAGGAACACCGGGCCGTCCGGTGAAGCCGCTGCTGCTGCTCGACGTGGACGGCGTGCTCAACCCGATGGGACGGCCGGACCCCGACTTCCGCCGCTACCGGTGCACGGTCGGCGGCGAGGTCTACACCGTGCACCTCAATCCCCGCCACGGCCGCCGCCTGCTCGACCTGGCCCTGACCACCGGCGCCGAGCTGGTCTGGGCCACCACCTGGGAGCACCACGCCAACGACTGGATCGCCCCCCGGATCGGCCTGCCCTCCCTGCCGGTCATCACCATGAACCCCGACGTGCCCTGCGAGCAGGGGGAGAACTTCAAGACGCCGCACGTGGCGGCGTACGCGGGGCGGCGGCCGTTCGTCTGGTTCGACGACCAGGTGTGGGCGGAGGACGAGGAGTACCTCAGGGGACGTCAGGGTCTGACCGACTTCCTGCTCGTCCACGTGAACCCGGAACAGGGACTGACCAGCCGACATCTGGGCATGGCACATGAGTGGCTGACCCTTACAGGGTTTTCTCAGGGTTCCTGACGGGAGTCTGACGGCTCGCTCGTCCGTTCTCCCAGTAGGTCAACACCACACGGAGGAACAGCATGTACCGCTCACGAGAGCACAGGATCCTGGCCGGCGTCTGCGGCGGTCTGGCCGACAAGATGGGCCTGCCCCCTACCCTCGTCCGGATCCTCTGGCTGCTGCTGTCGCTCATCCCGGGACCGCTGTGGGTGGTCTACGTCGCCATGTGGATCCTCGTCCCGGAAGAGCCGAAGGGCTACCGGGCGGCCTGAACGTGAAGAGGGCGGGGACGCGGGTCCCCGCCCGTCCCGCGTGCGTCTTCGTTAAAGGCCAGGCATATCCTCGAACCATGAGGGCAAGGCCGCTGACGCTCATCCAGGATGAGCTGGTCGACTACGACAAGGCGATGGAGCGCATGACCGACCTCGTCGGTCAGCGCCAACGGGACGAGCGCGCTGACACGCTCTGGCTGCTCAGCCATCCGTCCGTCTACACGATCGGGCGCCGCACCCCGACGGCTCACCTGCCCGACCCCTCCCGCGGCATCCCCGTCATGGAGACCGGGCGCGGTGGCCAGCTCACCTATCACGGGCCCGGCCAGCTCGTCGGCTACCTCATCGTCAAGCTGGACGAGGACGAGGGCATCGTCGACTACGTGCGCGAGGTGGAGCTGCGGCTGGTGGAGGCGCTGGGCAAGCTGGGGCTGCCCGCCGAGCGCCGGGACACGCCGCCGGGCTCCGAGTTGCTGACCGGGGTCTGGACGGCCGAGACCGGGCGCAAGATCGTGTCCATCGGGATGCGGCAGAGCCGGGGGGTCACCAGCCACGGGTTCGCGCTCAACGTCGACGGCGACCTGACGCCGTGGGACTGGGCGGTCGCGTGCGGGATGCCGGACGTGGACATGACCTCGCTCAAACGCGAGCTGGGCGGCACCTCCATGGACGACGTGCGGGCGACCGTGGCGGGGGCCTTCGAGGCATCCTGACGGGGACATCTCGCGGACGACGGCGGGGCCACCCCGGAGACGACGACGGGGTCGCCTTTCGGATGACGCCGCCTGACCGGTGGCGTCATCCTTTCGGAGGAAATCTGTCATTTCCCGCACGGCCACGGCCGTGAATGCGCGATGATCCGCTTCGATCGCACGCCCCGACGGGGGGACCGACCGAAGACAGGAGCATTGTGCGAAGCGGATTTTCCCTGGTCGCCGCCGCTTTCTTGGCGCTGGCCACGGTGTTACCCGGATCTGCCGCGAACGCGGACACCGGGACGACGAGCACCACCGCTGACACCATCGCCTGGGCGCCGTGCGCGGAGGAGCCCGAGGCCGAGTGCGGCACGCTGAGCGTGCCGATCGACTGGACGAAGCCCACGGGGGCGAAGGTCGACATCGCGGTCGCGCGGCGCAAGGCGACCGACCCGGCCGCCAGGATCGGCTCGCTGGTGATCAACCCGGGCGGGCCCGGTGGCTCGGGGGTCGAGGCCGTCTACGGCGCTCCCGGGTCCTACACCGAGGAGCTGCAGCGGCGCTTCGACATCGTCGGCTTCGACCCGAGGGGTGTCGGGCGCAGCCATCCGGTGATCTGCTCGGCGTCCGTCTACAACCAGATGCCGCACACCGTGATGAAGAGCCAGGCCGACTTCGACGCCTGGAACACGTTCACGAAGCAGCTGCACGCCGACTGCCGCGCCCGTACCGGACCGCTGTACGACCACGTCGCCTCCACCGACGTCGCCCGCGACCTGGACGCGCTGCGGGCCGCCCTCGGTGAGGAGAAGCTCACCTACTACGGCATCTCGTACGGCACCCTGATCGGCCAGATGTACGCCGAGCTGTTCCCCGGCCGCGTCCGGGCGCTCGGCCTCGACAGCAACATGGACCACAGCCTCGGCGTCGCGGGCTTCCTGTCCACCGAGGCCATCGCCGTCGAGGACGCGTTCGACCAGTTCGTCGGCTGGTGCGAGCAGGACACCACCTGTGTGCTGCACGGCCAGGACATCCGCGCGATCTGGAAGTCGCTGCGGGAGAAGGCGCGGCGCGGCGAGCTCGTCTACCCGAGCACCGGCACGAAGATGACGGAGCTGCAGGTCATCTACAACGCCGCGCTGGGCAACGAGGGCCCCGACTGGCAGACGCTCAGCCAGGTGATCAACTGGCTGAACGGGGGTGCCGAGCCGGAGTGGGTGCCCCCGCTGCCCGGCCGCGGGCCCGTGGAGGGGGACGTGGCCGAGCTGCCGACCACCATCCTGTGCCAGGACTACAACCTCCGGCTGCGCAACTACACCGAGTACGCCGCGCTCATGCGCGTGTCCAACGCCCTCGCGCCGGACACGCGGTACCACCCGTACCCGATCGACGACCTGCCGATCTGCATGAACTACCCGACCACCAACCCGCCGCATGAGCTCCGGTACACCGGCGACGCCCCGCTGCTGCTCGGGAACTCGCTGCACGACCCGGCCACCCCGTGGATCTGGTCGGCCAACGCGGCCCGCCAGCTCGGTTCCAAGGCGGTGCTGCTCACGTACGAGGGCTGGGGTCACCGCATCTACGGCAAGGACAAGTGCCAGACGGACATCTTCGACGAGTACCTGATCTCGCTGAAGGTGCCGCCGCACGGCACGCGTTGCGCCGTGGGCACGCCTGAGGAGAGCCTGCTCAAGCAGCGCTCCCAGCGGCCCGCGTGGCCGACGGACCGGCTTTCCTGGGCCGCTCCCGGCACGAAGTAGCACATTCGACGGGTACGGCGCGGCCAGGGGGTCGCGCCGTACCCCTTTTTCACGGCACGGGGAGCTCGTCCACCGTGCGGCGCGGACCCGTGAACCAGTGGCGGGCCGACAGCGCCCACCACAGCGCGATCCCGATCAGCACCACTCCCACCGCGATGGGCGCGTAGTTGACCGACGTCCAGGTGAAGTCCGGATTGCCGGGCACGCCGGCGGGGGAGAACGGCATCACGAAGTAGATCGACACGATGACGATCTCGACGCAGGCGATCCAGCACAGCGCCTTGTACTTCCTGCCCAGCGTCCACGGCCCGGGTTTGAACTCGTCTCCCATGCGCAGCCGCAGCCAGATCGGGATGAGGAAGGCCAGATAGAGGCCGATGACCGCGATCGAGACGACGGCGTAGAACGCGACCGGCGTGGTCAGCCCGGGAGGGGCGTAGAGCGCGGGCAGCGTGAGCAGGGCGGCGGCGGCGCAACCGGCGATGATCGCGTTGACCGGGGTGCGGTTGCGGTCCACCTTCGACCACAGCCGCCAGCCGGGCACCGCGCCGTCGCGCGAGAACGCGTACGTCATCCGCGACATCGACGTCACGCAGCTCATCCCGCAGAAGAACTGGCCGATCGTGGAGATGGCGAAGATCGCCGTGGCCAGCGGGGACGACAGCGCGCTCTCGAAGATGGAGCCGACGAAACCGCCGTCCTTGTTCAACTGGTCCACGTTCGTGGCGGCGAACAGGAACGACAGCAGCAGGATCCAGCCGCCGATCGCCGAGTAGAAGATCGACTGCCACAGGCCGCGCGCCGCGCTCGTGGCCGCGCCCTGGGTCTCCTCCGACACGTGGGCGCAGGCGTCGAAGCCGGTGATCGTGTACTGGGTGAGCAGGAAGCCGAGCGGCAGCACGTACAGCCAGAAGGGCAGCCCGTCGGAGCCGTCGCCGAAGCCCGAGTTGTTGTTGGTGCCGAAGAAGACGAAGGACGCCGACTGGTGGTCGGACGGGGCGAAGATCAGGATGGCGACCACGATCGCGGCGCCGGCGACGTGCCACCAGACCGAGACGTTCTGCAGCAGCGAGATCAGCCGGTGGCTGAAGATGTTGATCAGGGCGTGCAGCGCCAGCACGATCACGAACAGCAGGAACGCCTGCGGCAGCGTGCCCTCCCAGGCGCCGCCGGTCAGCCGGTTGAGGGTGATGTTGAGAAAGGTCGCGCAGCCGTAGTCGACCGACGCGGTGACGGCGATGAGGCCGATCAGGTTGAGCCAGCCGGTGAACCAGCCGTGGACCGGCTTGCCCAGCTTGGCGGCCCACCAGTAGATGCCGCCCGCAGTCGGGTACGCCGACACCAGCTCCGACATGCAGAAACCGATGATCAGGATGAACAGCGAGATGATCGGCCAGCCCCACGAGATGGCGATGGGGCCGCCGTAGTTCCAGGCTTGGCCGAAGGTCGTGAAGCAGCCGGCGAGGATCGAGATGATCGAGAAGGAGATGGCGAAGTTCGAGAAACCGCTCCAGGTGCGGGCGAGCTCCTGTTTGTAACCGAGCTCGGCGAGTCGCCTGGAATCCTCTTCGGTGGTCATTGAGGTCTCCCTGGGGGGCGGGACGCTCCTTTTGGTCTACCTCTAGACCATTTCCGCCCAGGGAACAAGGCGTTACAGCCGGTTTTCGATCGCGTCAGGCCCGCGCGTAGGCCGGGCCCGAGGCCCGGCCCACGCGTTCACGTCATTGGCCGAAGAGGTCGGTGACAGCCTGGCAGAACGCCTTGAGGTCGTCCGGCTTGCGGCTGCTCACCAGCGTGTTCGGCCCGTCCGTGCAGACCACGACCTCCTTGTCCACCCAGGTCGCCCCGGCGTTGCGCAGGTCGGTGCGCAGGCTGGGCCAGGACGTGAGTGTCCGGCCGCGTACGACGTCCGCCTCGACCAGCGTCCACGGCGCGTGGCAGATGGCGGCCACGGGCTTGCCCGCGTCGAAGAAGGCGCGGGCGAAGCGCACGGCGTCGTCGTTCATGCGCAGGAAGTCGGGGTTCGCCACGCCTCCCGGCAGGACGAGGCCGTCGAAGGAGGCCGCGTCCACGTCGTCCACCGTGTCGTCCACGGCGAAGGTATCGGCCTTGTCCAGGTGGTTGAACGCCTGGATCTGGCCGGGGGCGGTGGAGACGAGCCGGGGTGTGCCGCCCGCCTGCTTGACCGCCTTCCAGGGTTCGGTGAGCTCGACCTGCTCGACTCCCTCGGGGGCGACCAGGAACGCGATGGTCTTGCCGTCCAGCATGTCCGTTCTCCCTTGAACCGGGGTCTTTGCCGTTCCCCTAACCGAGGCGGGGTGATGTATGCGCCTCTACCCCTGGGGGGTATATAGTCGAGCTCATGACTGTCACGACATACCAGGTTGAGGGCATGACCTGTGGCCACTGTGTGAACGCTGTGACCCAGGAGGTGAGCAAGGTCGCCGGGGTGAGCGGTGTCGAGGTGGATCTCGGGTCCGGGTCGGTCAAGGTGACCAGCGCGGCGCCGGTCGACGCCGCGCTCATCGGCGCGGCCGTGGAGGAGGCGGGTTACGAGCTGGGCGGCACGGTCGAGCTGCTGCCCCAGGCGGGCGGCTCGTGCTGCGGCTCAGGCGGCTGCCACTAGGGGCCGCTCACCGGCCGGCCCGTGCGGGTGCGGGCCGGCCGCGTCACCACGCAAGGGGGCTTGCGTCACCACGGGAGTGGGCCGGCGAGGGTGAGGAAGCCGCCGGTCGGGCCGTCGGGGCCCACCTGGGCCATCCTGACGATGATCTCCGCGCCCTCCTCCACGGTCTGCGTGCCCGTGCGGCCGTTCAGATCGGTGGCGGTGTAACCGGGCTCGACCGCGTTGATCCGCATCTCGGGGAACGCCTTCGCGTACTGCACGGTCAGCACGTTGACCGCCGCCTTGGAGGCCGGATAGGCCACGCCCGGGTACGCGTACGTCGGCGTCCCCTCGGCCGTGATGCCCGCCAGCGAGGCCAGGCCGCTGCTCACGTTCACCACGACCGGGGCCGCGGAGCGCCGCAGCAGCGGCAGGAAGGCGTGCGTCACGCGTACGACGCCGAAGGTGTTGGTCTCGAAGATCGTGCGCATGTCGGCGGCGGTCAGGTCGGCCGCGCCGATCACGCTGTTGTCCGCCCGCCGTCCCTCGACGCCGGCGTTGTTGACCAGCACGTCGAGCCCGCCGTCGGCCTCGACGGCCTTCGCGGCGGCGGCGACGGAGGCGTCGTCGGTCACGTCGATGAGGAGCGGGCGCGCGCCCAGCCGCTCGGCGGCCTCACGCCCTCGGCCCGCGTCGCGGCTGCCGATGTAGACGGTGTGGCCCGCGGCGATGAGCCGGCGGGCGGTCTCGAAGCCGAGACCCTTGTTCGCTCCGGTGATGAGTGTGGTCGTCATGTCATCAAGGCTGCTCACGGCAGGGGCGGGTAACCAGGCGTCCCGCTTTCCGGGGACTGGCAGTGCCAGGATGAATCCACCGGAAGGGTGTTGACTGGGGACATGGCGGCGAGCGAGTTCGGACAGGCGGTGCGGCGCTGGCGCGACCGCGTCTCGCCGGCGACGGTGGGGCTGCCCGCCGGCGGCCGGCGGCGCGCGGCCGGGCTGCGCCGCGAGGAGCTGGCCCTGCTGGCCGGCATCTCCGTCGACTACGTCACCCGCCTCGAACAGGGCCGGGCGGACAACCCGTCGCCGCAGATCGTGGAGGCGCTGGCGCGGGCGCTGCGGCTGTCGGCGGAGGAGCGGGCCTACCTGTTCCGGGTGGCCGGCCTCGCGGTCCCCGGGCCCGAGACGGTGCCCGCCTACCTCACCCCGAGCGTCCAGCGGCTGGTGGACCGGCTGGACGGCGCCGCCGTCGGGGTCTACGACGCGGCCTGGACGCTGCTCATGGCCAACCCGCTCTACGCGGCGCTCATGGGCGATCCGTCCGAATGGCGCGGCATCGAACGCAACGGGGTGTGGCGCAATCTGGTCGGCTCCGGCGGCCGGGTCCGGTACACGCCTGAGGAACGGCGCGCGTTCGAGGCCGCGCTGGTCGCCGACCTGCGCGCGACCGCCAGCCGCTATCCGCGTGACCAGCAGTTGCGCCGGCTGATCGCGCGGCTGCGCGCCGACAGCGAGCGCTTCGCCGAGCTCTGGGACGCGGGCGTGGTCGAGTGGCTGCGCGCCTCCCGCAAGATCGTCGACCATCCGCAGGTCGGGGCCATCACGCTCGACTGCGACGTGCTCAGCGTGCTCGGCGACGACCTGCGCGTCATGGTCTACACGGCCGAGCCAGGCACGAGCGACGCCGACCGCCTCCGGCTGCTCGCCGTCCTCGGCACGCAGTCGCTCGTCGGATGAGCCTCAGGATGGCGTGCGCCTGAGCCCGGGATCCGCTATCCGGCGGGAGCGCGCCTGAGCCACAGCGTGTGGGCGATCAGGCAGGCCGCCGCGCCCACGGCGTACCAGAGCAGGTCGGGCGGGGAGAACGTGCTGCCCAGCAGCGGCCACAGGACCTCGGGGATCCCCCCGAGCTGGGCCAACTCGATCGCCCAGCTCAGCCCGCTGGACACCGCCGCGGCGGCCCAGGGCCGCGCGTCCGGCCGGGCGAGCAGCACCACCCCGTAGATCGCCGCCGTGTAGAGCGCGTCGCCCGCGATTTTGGGCGCCGGGCCGTCCCAGACTGCCCGTACGATGAGCCCACAGGCCACGATCGCCACCATGATCAGGGCGGTCAGCGGGCGGGACACCAGCTCAACGTACTGCCAAGCACGCTGAAAATTTACACCGCCGAAAGAAACGAGACTGAAACAATTTTCCGCCACTCGTTGACACGCGGTCTCCCTATGGTGTGCCTTTTGCTACACAGGAAACCCCCGCCTGAAGGTGAGGCACTTATGAGGAAATGGTTCGCACGCCTGGCTGCGCTGGGCGTCGCGCTATTAGTGGCCGGTCAGGGCGCCACGGCCGCCCTAGCCCAAGACCCGGCGGCGGGGAAGAAGATCGTGCGGGTGGGCGCGACACAGTCGATGGACTCGATGAACCCGTTCCTCGCGGTCCGCCTGGTCTCCACGTCGATCCACCGCTGGATGTACGGCTACCTCACGGTGCCCGACTCCAAGACGCTGCAGCCCAGCCCCGACCTGGCCGAGTCGTGGACCACGTCGGAGGACGGCCTGACCTGGACGTTCAAGATCCGCCAGGCCAAGTGGTCCGACGGCAAGCCGGTCACGGCCGAGGACGCGGCCTGGACGTTCAACAAGATGATGACCGACGAGGCCGCGAAGACCGCGAACGGCCCGGCGGTGGAGAACTTCGAGACCGTCACGGCCAGCGGCCAGGACCTGACGATCAAGCTCAAGTCGCCGCAGGCCAGCATGCTGGAGAACCCGGTCCCGATCATGCCCAAGCATGTCTGGGAGTCGGTCACCGACATGGCCAACTACGACGCGGAGAAGTACCCGTCGGCCAGCAGCGGCCCGTACATCGCGGTCGAGCACAAGAAGGACCAGTACGTCAAGCTGCAGGCCAACCCCAACTACTGGCGGGGCAAGCCCAAGATCGACGAGCTGCAGGTCATCTTCTACGACAACCCGCAGGCCGCCGTCGCCGGGCTCAAGACGGGTGACATCGACCTGCTCGGCCGGATGACCCCGCAGGAGTTCGAGGCCATCCAGAACGACGCCAACATCGAGGCGTGGAACACCCAGGGCCGCCGCGCGGCGTACCTGCAGGTCAACCACGGAGCCACCACGACCGACGACAAGCCCGTCGGCGACGGCCACCCCGCGCTGAAGGACGTCAAGGTCCGCCAGGCGCTGCACTACGCCATCGACAAGCAGAAGCTGGTCGACGAGGTGCAGAACGGCCTGGCCAAGCCCGCCGACGGCTCGATCGTGCCGCCGCTGTTCAAGGAGTTCTTCTGGGAGGCCGGCGGCGAGGAGAAGGTCGGCTACGACCCCGCCAAGGCCAACAAGATCCTTGACGACGCCGGCTACAAGAAGGGCGCCGACGGCGTCCGCACGATGCCCGACGGCGACCGCAAACTGGAGTTCCGCTTCACCATCCACACCGAGACGCCGATCGAGGACAAGCTGGCCGAATACCTGACGGCCTTCTTCAAGGAGATCGGCATCACGCTCACCACGGTGAAGCTCGAATCGAGCAAGTTCACCGAGGAGACCGGCGTCACCGGCAACTTCGACATCGCGATCAGCGGCTGGTCGGTCAACCCCGACCCCGAAGAGGTCATGGCCACCCACCTGTGCAGCCGCAGGCCCGCTCCCAACGGCGAGGGCGGCGGCACCGAGTCGTTCTTCTGCGACGACACCTTCGAGCAGCTCTACAAGGACCAGCTCAAGGAGCTCGACCGGCCCAAGCGGGTCGAGCTGCTCAAGCAGATGCAGGAACGCCTCTATACGCAGGCGCCGGTCATCGCGATCTACTACCCGAACGACCTTGAGGGATACCGCAAGGACAGGATCACCAGCATCACCCCGATCCCCGAGGACAAGGGCCTGCTCTACGGCGGCAGCGGCTACTGGCCGTTCTACACCGTGGACGCCAAGGCGACGGGAGGCGGCAGCACCGGCGCCGAGGGCGGCTCCAGCACGGGGCTGATCGCCGGCGTCGTCGGCGGTGTGGTGGTCATCGGACTGGCGGCGTTCTTCCTGACCAGGCGACGCAAGGCCGTCGCCGACGAACGCGAATGACAACACCGCTCGAAACGACGGAGCCCGGCGCCGCCCCGGCGGGGGGGGGGGGGGGGGGGGGGGGGCCCGGGGGGGGGGGGGGGGGGCGC
>NZ_BAAAMU010000019.1:0-65911 GCF_039529435.1 Nonomuraea maheshkhaliensis | reverse complement strand
CCCGCCGCCGCCCAGCCGGCGGCGAGCGCCGGCGATGAGCGCCCCGCCTGGCGCGGCACCCTGCGGTACGCGCTGACCAAGGCCGGCGGGGCGCTGTTCAGCATCGCCATGGTGATCGTCGGCACGTTCTTCGTGTTCCGGCTGCTGCCCGGCGACCCCGTGCGCAACCTGGCCCAGGGCCGCAACATGACCCCGGCCCAGCTCGACCTCGAACGCCACCGGCTCGGCCTCGACCAGCCGCTGATCCAGCAGTTCTTCGACTTCGTCGGCGACACGCTCAGGCTCGACCTCGGCACGTCGTACGAGTACAAGCGGCCCGTCCTCGACCTGATCGGCGAGCGGCTCGGCCCGACGCTGCTGCTGGCCGGCACCGGCCTGGTGATCGCCGTCAGCCTCGGCATCTGGCAGGGCATCCGCGCCGGCTGGCGCCACGGCAGCCGCTTCGACCGCTTCTCCAGCGCCACGTCGCTGCTGCTCTGGTCGGTACCCACGTTCTGGCTCGGCCTGCTGCTCATGATGGTCTTCGGCGTCGGCGTCGGGCCCATCCCGGGCATCTTGCCCTTCCGCGGCATCGAGAGCGTGGACGCGCCCGACGGGTTCGCGTACGTGCTCGACGTGGCCTCCCACATGGTGCTGCCGTGCCTGACGCTGGTCGCCGTGGTCTACGCGCAGTACCTGCTCGTCATGCGCTCCTCGCTGGTCGAGGAGATCAGCCAGGACTACGTCACCGTGGCCCGCGCCAAGGGACTGCGCGACGACGACGTACGCCGGCGGCACGCCGTGCCGAACGCCCTGCTGCCCACGGTGACGCTCGTGTTCATGCGCATCGGCTTCGTGGTCGGCGGCGCGGTCACCGTCGAGACGATCTACACCTGGCCCGGTCTCGGGCAGCTGTTCTACGAGGCGGTCAGTGTGCCCGACTTCACGCTCATGCAAGGGACGTTCATGCTGATCACGGTGGCCGTCATCGTGATGAACACGCTGGCCGACGTGGCGTACCACATTCTCGACCCGAGGGTGAGGTCGGCGTGACCAGTGTCGCCGCGGCCCGCAGGAAACTGGCGCTCAGCCGGTTCTGGGCCGAATACCGCCGCAACCGCGCCGGAGTGGCCGGCCTCGTCATCCTCGTCGCCGCCGTGCTGCTCGCGCTGATCGCCCCGCTGTTCATCGGCGAAGAGGTGACCAGCGTGGTCAAGAGCGTCGGCCCGAAGTTCGCGCCCCCGAGCCTCAGTGAGCCGTTCGGCACCGACGAGTCGGGCCGCTCCATCCTGCTCATGGTGTGGTGGGGCTCGCGCACGTCCCTGCTCATCGGCTTCCTGGCCGCGCTGCTCAGCATCGTGATCGGCCTGGTGCTCGGCGTGGCCGCCGGACACTTCCGCGGCTGGGCGGGCGCCGCCCTGATGCGGGTGACCGACTGGTTCCTCGTGCTCCCTTCGCTGGTCACCGCCCTCGTGCTGGCGGCCATCCTGGGCGGCAGCACCTGGACGATCATCATGGCCATCGGCATCACCACCTGGCCGTCCACCGCCCGCCTGATCAGGGCGCAGACGCTCGCCGTGGAGGCCAGGCCGTACATCGAGCGCTCCAAGGCGCTCGGCGGCGGCCACTGGCACATCACCACCCGCCACGTCCTGCCGAACGTGGCGCCGCTGCTGCTGGCCAGCACCACGCTGGAGGTGGCCAGTGCCATCGTGACCGAGTCCACCCTCGCCTTCCTCGGCGCCAGCTCCAACCGCACGTCCTGGGGCACCATGCTGCGGGCCTCGTACGACTTCGGTGCGGCCACGCAGGGCGCGTGGTGGTACATCCTCATCCCCGGCCTGGCCATCCTCGCCGTCGTCATGGCGTTCACCCTGGTCGGGCGGGCGCTGGAGGCGGTGCTGAACCCCAGGCTCAGGAGGGCCGCGTGACCGAGCGAAGCGACACGACTGCGAGCCTGCTCGAACTCGACGACCTGTCAGTGACCTACCGCATCGCCTCGGGCGAGGTGCCCGCCGTACGCGGAGTGTCGCTGACCCTCGACTCCGGAGCGGCACTCGGAGTCGCCGGCGAGTCGGGATCCGGCAAATCGACGCTGGCCATGGCGCTGCTCCGGCTCCTGCCCCGGGACGCGCGCGTCGGCGGCCGGATCCTGCTCGACGGCGAGGACGTGCTGGCCATGAAGTGGGGCCGCATGCGCGCCGTACGGTGGGCCGAGGCGTCCATCGTCTTCCAGGGCGCCCAGCACGGCCTCAACCCGGTGCGCAGGATCGGCGACCAGATCGCCGAACCGCTGCTCGTCCACGGCCTGGCCAAGCCCGACGCCGCCCGCAAGCGCGTGGCCGAACTGCTCGACCAGGTCGGCCTGCCCGCCTGGCGGGCGCGCAGCTACCCGCACGAACTGTCCGGCGGGCAGCGGCAGCGCGTCATGATCGCGATGGCCCTGGCCTGCTCGCCGCGCCTGATCATCGCCGACGAGCCGACCACCGCGCTCGACGTGATGGTGCAGGCCCAGGTGCTCAGCCTGATCAAGGAACTGATCGCCGAGCACGGCATCTCCCTGATCATGATCTCGCACGACCTGTCGGTGCTGGCCGACGTCTGCGACCGGCTCGCGGTCATGTACGCCGGCCGCGTCGTCGAACACGGCCCGTCGGCCGAGGTCTTCCACCAGGCCGCACACCCCTACAGCCGGGCCCTGGCGGCGGCGTTCCCGACCGTGGGCGACCCGGTGTCGCGGATGGCGCCCAAGGGGCTCGGGGGTGACCCGCCCGACCCGATGCAGTTGCCCGGGGGGTGCTCGTTCCATCCGCGCTGCCCCATGGCCCTGGACGAATGCTCGACCCTGGACGTCCAGCTGTGGCCGGCGGGTCCGGGGCGGGCCGCGGCCTGCGTACATGTCCGACCGGCGGGTCCGCCGGACGCAGGAACGCCCGAAGAGGCCGGCACCTCGGCCGTCGAGGAGGAGAACACCCCCAACGTGCCTCCAGCCGGTGAGGACGGCCCCCTGGACATCGGGCCGGACAGCACCCCGGACACAGGAGGAGACAGCACTCAGGGCACGCCGCCTCCTTCGAACGACGCGAAGGACGAACGAGACGACCTCAGGGCGAAGAAGGAGGTCTCATGACCGAGACGCAGACCGCCGACGAGGCGGTCGCGACCACGCGGCCGACCCTGCTGGAGGCCCGCGACCTGCATGTCGAGTTCTCCTCCCGAGGCCGGCGGGCCCGTGCCGTGGACGGTGTGAACCTCGCCATCGGCGCGGGCGAGATCGTCGCCCTCGTCGGCGAGTCCGGCTGCGGCAAGACCACGCTCGCCCGCACGCTGCTCGGCCTCGAACGCCCCACCTCCGGCGAGGTCCGCTACGACGGCGACGTCCTGGACTACGGCTCCAAGGCGCTCAAGGCGTACCGCAGGCAGGTGCAGCTCGTCCTCCAGGACCCGACCGGCTCGCTCAACCCCCGGCACACGGTGTACGAGGCCGTCGCCGAGGGCGCGCGCATCCACGGCCTGCCGGACGAGCAGGACGTCGTGACCACCGCCCTGTCCAGGGCGGGGCTGCGACCGCCCGACCGCTTCTTCCTGCGTTACCCGCACGAGCTGTCCGGCGGGCAGCGCCAGCGCGTGGTGATCGCCGGAGCGCTGGCCCTGAACCCGAAGGTGCTCATCGCCGACGAGCCCGTGGCCTCGCTGGACGCCTCCGTACGGGGCGAGATCCTGGCCCTGCTGCTCAAACTCCGCGCCGACCTGGGCCTCTCGGCACTGGTCGTCACCCATGACCTGGGCCTGGCCTGGAACATCGCCGACCGCGTGGCCGTGATGTACCTGGGCAGGATCGTCGAGTCGGGGCCGGTGGAGCAGGTGCTGACCGCGCCACGGCACCCGTACACGCAGGCCCTGATGTCGGTGCTGCCCGAGTCGCCCGAGCGGGTCGTGCTGACCGGCGGGCCGCCGGACCCGTCCAGGATCCCCGGCGGCTGCCGCTTCCACGCCCGCTGCCAGGTCCTCGCCTCCGGCAAGGCGGCCGAGGCCGGGGTGGACGCCCGCTGCCGCACCGAACCCCTGCCCATCCTCCCCAGCATCCCCGACGCCCAAGCAGCCTGCTACTACGCCAACGCCACCTGAGCCGGCCGTTCCAGCGCCGCGGCGCCCGGGCCGGTGGGGGGACGACGCCCTTGCCCGGCTCGGGGCCGGCGACCGGACGGCACCCGTGTCCGTCTCCGGCACCGGTGGCTGACCTGAACCCCTGCCCGTGCCCGGCGCCGGCGGGCCGATGACCCGTCTGCCCGGCCCCGTGCCGGTGGGCGGATGATGCCGTTGTTCAGGCCAGGTCGGCGTCGTGGACCAGGATGGCGGCCTGGACCCGGTTGGCCAGGCCCAGCTTGGCCAGCACGCGGCTGACGTGGGCCTTCACCGTGGCCTCCGTCAGGCGCAGCTCGCGGCCGATCTCGGCGTTGGACAGGCCGCGGGCCAGGGCCCTGATCACGTCCTCCTCACGCCCGGTGAGCCCGGCTAGCTGCTTGCGGGCAGCCTGCGCCCGGGAGGGGGCGCGGTCGGCGTAGGAGGAGATCAGCCGCTTGGTCACCGACGGGGAGAGCATGGCCTGACCCCCGGCCACCGCCCGGACGGCGGAGGCCAGCTCTCTGGGCGGCGTGTCCTTGAGCAGGAAGCCGACCGCACCCAGCCGCAGCGCCTCATGCACGTATTCGTCCAGGTCGAACGTGGTCAGCATGATCAGCTTGGGTGGCTGGGATTCCGCGAGAAGATGCCGTGCGGCGGTCAGGCCGTCCATGACCGGCATGCGTACGTCCATCAGCACCACCTCGGGCCGCAGCCGCCGCACCGCCGAGACGGCCTCGGCCCCGTCACGTGCCTCACCGGCGATCGCGATGTCACCCGACGCCTCCAGAATCAGCCGCAACCCGGACCGCACCAGCTCCTCGTCATCCACGAGCAGAACCCTGATCACCCGCACCCTCTCACCGTGAGCTCGTTTCCCTGGCCGGGAGCCTGGCGCTCACCAGGAAGCCGCCGCCGTCGTCCGCGCTGGTGCGCAGGGTGCCGCCGAGCAGTTCGACCCGTTCGCGCAGCCCCACCAGGCCCCAGCCCGCGCCGGGCACGTCATCACGGGGCGCGTGCGGCGCCTGGTTGCGGACCTCGACCTCCAACTGCCCCGTGCCGTAGCGGATGAGGATGTCGGTGCCGGCGTTTCCGGCGTGTTTGTGCACGTTGGTGAGGGCTTCCTGGATCACGCGGTACGCCGTCCGCTCCACGGTCGCCTCCACCGGTCGCGGCTCGCCCTCGTCGTGCCTGGTCACCGTGATGCCCAGGGCGCGGGACTGGTCGAGCAGCCGGTCGAGGTCGCCGAGCGTGGGCGGCGGGCGTACGTCGGCGTCGAGCGCCTCCTGCCGGGGTGAGCGCAGCACGCCGAGCACGTCGCGCAGGTTGGTCAGGGCCTCCCTGCCGATCCCGCCGATCAGGGCGGCGGCCCGCGCGGTCTCCTCGTCGGACGTGCGCACCTCCAGGGCCCCGGCGTGCAGCACGATCAGCGACACCCGGTGGGCCACCACGTCGTGCATCTCCCTGGCGATCCTGGCCCGTTCCTGAGTCCTGGCCTGCTCGGCCCGCATGACCTGCTCGCGTTCGAGCCGTTCCGCCCGCTCCTTGGCGGCCTCCAGCACCTCGTGCCTGGCCCGCGCCCACAGGCCGGCGACCAGCGGCAGGCCCATCACGGCCAGCGCCGTGAGCAGGGCGTTGCCCAGGGTCGCGGTCATCATCTCGCGCAGGCCGCCGAGCCACCCGCCGGCCAGCGCGGAGACGCCGCACACCGCCACGCAGCCGCCGCCGTAGGCGAGCAGGCCGCGTCTGCTCAGCGTGCGGCCGGCGTGGAAGGAGGCCACCATCAGCGGCGGCCACATCACGAGCCAGACGTACGTGACGGCGCCCACGACGGCCAGCGGCCACCAGGAGCGCCGGGCGTGCCAGGCGGTCACGCCCGCGACGGCCGCGACCGCGACGAGCACCGGGAGCGGCAGGCTCGACGGCACCCCGACCTGCCCGTGCAGGGTGAGGAGCGAGGCCGCGAAGACTCCGGCGCCGAGCAGAACGAACCGCATGGTCACAGGGTATGGGCAGGGCCGGAGGTGGCATTACGACGAAAGTAGTAAGAGGTGGTCGACCTTCGGGGCGTCCGCGATGGCGTCCCTCCCGGCCAGTGTTGAGCTCATGCGTAGAACTCTCACCGTGACCACCGTGACGACGCTGTGGCTGAGCGTCCTCGGCATCACCACCCAGGCACAGGCCGCGACCGCCGTGCTCGCCGGAACCGCCGGCCCGGCCAAGGCAGCGCGCCTCGCTCTGCCCGCGCCGACAGGCAAGCGGCCCGTCGGTACGACCGCCCTCCACCTGGTCGACAAGAGCCGCCCCGACCCGTGGAACCCCGAGGCGAAGGAGCGGGAGCTGCTGGTCTCGCTCTGGTACCCGGCCGAGAAGGCCACCGGCAAGCGGGCCCCCTACATGACCACGGCCGAGTCGCAGGCCGTACTGAAGGACTATCCCGTGGCGGAGAAGGACGCCCTGGCCAAGGTCAGGACGCACGCCAGGGTCGGCGCTACACCGCTGGGCGGGCGGCGGCCGCTGGTCGTGATGTCGCCGGGGTTCAGCTTCCCCCGCGCCACCCTGACCTCGCTGGCCGAAGACTTCGCCAGCAGGGGCTACCTGGTCGCGGCCATCGAGCACACGTACGAGTCGGTCGGCACCACGTTCCCCGACGGCCGCACGACCTCCTGCCTGGCCTGCGTGAAGGGCCAGGACAACGGGAAGGTGGCGGCGAGCCGGGTGAAGGACGTACGGTTCGTGCTGGATCGCCTGGTCGAGGGCCGGTGGGGCAGGGCGATCGACCGGTCGAGGATCGCCATGGTGGGTCATTCGATCGGCGGGTACGCCGCCGCCCAGACCATGCTCGCCGAGCCCAGGATCAAGGCCGGCGTCAACCTGGACGGCTCGTTCGAGCTCGCCGAGCCGATCAAGCGCCCGTTCATGCTGGTCGGGACGGCCACCGGGCACACGCCGGAGGACGAGAAGTGGCGGCAGGCGTGGGCCCACCTGACCGGCTGGAAGCGGTGGATCACGGTTGACGGCACCGACCACTCGGCGTTCGTCGACTACGCCGTGCTGAGGCCGGCTCTGGGGCTGCCGGCGCAGGAGCTCGACGGCGCGCGAGCACTGGAGATCACCCGCGCGCACCTGGCGGGCTTCCTCGACCTGCACCTGAGGGGCGAACGGACCCCGGTCAAGAAGTATCCGGAGGTCACCGATCACACGCGCGACGTGTCAGCGCACTGAAGGAAACCACAGCTGTCCCGGTCCCAGGCGGAAGAGGCACGGTGTCGTCGGCGGCCGACCGAGTGAAGCCGCCGGTGCCCCGGTCACGCGCGGAACGCGTCGGGGTTCTCGGCGGCCCACTGGGCGAAGCTGCGCGCATACCAGGACGAAACGCTTCATTCCGCATAGGGCTTGAGCGAGATGGCGTTCGCCGCCCGCGCGATCGGGCCGGTGATCCGTTCGATCATCCGGTCCCTGCCGGGCAGGTGCGGCAGCAGGCGCATCATCCTCAGCTGGAACCACAGGGCCGCCCGCGACCCGCTGACCATGCCCTTGATGTTCGTGGGCCCCAGCGCCTGGTTCGCCTCGACGAACGGCCGCAGCTCGCGCTCGTACCCCTCCAGCCCGCCGTCCCCGCTCAGCTCGCCCGCCAGCACGTACGCCCCCACGAGCGCCAGGCTCGTCCCCTGCCCCGAGGCCGGCGAGGCGCAGTAGCCCGCGTCGCCGACCAGCACGACCCGCCCCCGCGACCAGCGGTCCATGTGGATCTGACTGACCGAGTCGAAGTAGAAGTCGTCGGCCTCGCGCACGTCCTCCAGCAGCGCGGGCACCCGCCAGCCGACCCCGTCCATGGCCCGCGCCAGCAGATCCTTCTGCCCGGCGACGTCCCTGTGGTCGTAACGCAGCGGCTCGGACGACCACATGAACAGCGCCTTGGCGCTGCGGTCGCGCCGCGTGCTGTAGACGTTCGCGGTCCGGCCGACGGTAGCGTGCACGGCCTCCTCGCGGTCCAGGCCCAGGGAGTTGGGCACGGTGCAGATCGAGATGTAGTGACCGAGGTCACGGGTGAAGCCCGGCTCGTCGCCGAACGCGATCCGCCTGGTGGCGGAGTGCATGCCGTCGGCTCCGACGACCAGGTCGAACCGGCGCGGGCCCGCCTGCTCGAACGTCACCGTGCCGTCCTCGGCGATGCCGGTGATCGAGTCGCCGAAGACGTACTCGACGTCGTCGCGGGTCAGGTCGTACAGGAGCTCGTTGAGGTCGCCGCGCATGATCTCCAGGTCCTCGCCCGTACGCCCGCCGAACAGGTCGGCATCCAGCGTGCACACGACCCGGCCCTTGGCGTCGTACGTGGTGGCGACGCGCATGTCGGTGCTCCTGTCGCGGACCGCGTCCAGTAAGCCCATGCGCTCGACGACCGTGAGCGCCGCGCCTCGGATGTCCACCTTGTAGCCGCCTGTACGGATCGCGGAGGCGCGCTCGACCACCGTGACCATGTGTCCGTGCCGCCGCAGCCAGTACGCCGTCGCGCTGCCCGCGATGCCCGCGCCCGAGATGAGAATGTTCGTCATGGCCACGACGGTACATCTGTCTGAGACAAGTGTCTAGTACAAACGTGTTAGACTGTGAGCATGGGAAACAGGGAAGATCTGCTGGCCGGGGCGAAGCGGTGCCTGATCGAGAAGGGTTACTCGCGCACGACGGCGCGCGACATCGCCGCCGCCTCTGGCGTGAGTCTGGCGGCCATCGGCTACCACTTCAGGTCGAAGGAGGCGCTGATGAACGAGGCGCTGTTCCAGGCGATGCAGGAGTGGGGCGACGAGCTGGCGGCGACCCTGTCCGCCGACGTCAAGGCGGACGCCACGCCGCTGGAGCGGTTCGAGGCGGCATGGGATCGCGTGGTGGAGTCGTTCACGCGGCTGCGGCCGTTGTGGGTGACGCAGTTCGAGCTGCTCGGGCAGATCGACCACGTGCCGGAGGTGCGCGAGCAGCTCGTACGCGGCATCAAGGAGGCGCGGCTCGGGCTCGCGGAGCTGTTCGAAGGGGTGCCGCAGGGCACCGACCCCGAGCGCGAGCGCCTCACCGGCACGCTCTACCAGGCCATGCTGACGGGCTTCCTGTCGCAGTGGCTGCTCGACCCGGACAGCGCACTGTCCGGGCGCGAGGTGACCGCCGCCCTGCGCCTGGTCGCGGGCTGAGCCCTAAAAAGGGGCAGAAGGACTGAAAAGGGTCAGAAGGCGCTGATGGTGGCCGGGGCGCGTTCGGCGCGGCTCAGCGTGCGGATGACCGCCGTCGCCCCATGACGGTGTACGGCCAGGCGCGCCAGCAGCTCGACCACCGGATCGATCACCGACGTGGGCAGCTCGGGGGTCTCCAGGCCGACGCTGGCCGCCAGGTCGTCGGAGTGCACGACCAGCTCGACCAGCCGGGTCAGCAGCAGGTCGTCCAGCCGCAGCGACCACCCCGCCCAGGGCAGGTGCACGACGCGGTCGGCGGGTTCGGCGGCCAGGGCCGCGCTGAGCATCTCCAGCAGCGCCTGCGCCCGCTCGACCAGCACCGCGGGCCCGGCCGCCGCCGACGCCTCGCCGCCACGCCGGATGCTCAGGTTGCTCTCATGGTCGAGCCCCGCCTGCACCCACGGCGAGCGGGTGAAGTGCTCGATGAGCGCGATCGGCTCCTGGACCTGGTCGTTCGGCTGCAGCACGTCCGCGACCCTGACCAGTTGGTGAGCCAGATGCCCGGCCAGCCCGGCGACGCTGAACTCGACGAGCGCGCTCGGCTTGTCCCATGACGCGGCCACGGCCGGGTCGCGCAGGAGCGACACCGCCGACGCCGCGGCCACCAGATAGGACTGCCTGCTTTCCCCCATTTGCCGCCCTCTCCCGGGTTTCAGGTGGTGATGTGCGATGACACTATGCACCTAACAAACCGGCCGCGCATTGCCATCCTGCCTGATGAGACAGCTCTCACCCCGGGGATCTCAGGCGGGGGATCTCAGGCGGGAGATGTCAGTCGGGAGATCTCAGGCAGCGGATCTCAGGCGAGGGCCCGCCTGATCGCGGACCTGACGAACGCCCGCGCCAGCCGCGCCCTCCTGAACCGGCTGAGCACCGGCCGCTGCGTGCCGTACCGGCGGGCGCGGATGTCGGCCACCACCGTCTCGGGCGCCCCCAGCTCGGCCAGCACGTCGAACGCCTCCCGCTTGCTGATCAGCCGCCCCTCCCGCAGCGTGACCGTGGCCCTGGCGACCGTCAGCATGCCTAAGTCCACCCAGATGTCCTTCAGCCAGCGCCGCCGCTGCTGCGCCTTGACCAGCCAGAAGTCCCGCAGGTCCGTACGGATGAACCGGGTCAGCTCCTCGTCCGACACCGGCGGCAGCAGCCCGTCGGGCGGCGGCCCGTACAGCACCCTGGCCCCTTCGTGCAGCTCGCGCCGCGTGACAGCGGTGACCGGACGGCGGAAGATCTCCCCGAACGCCCACGTGATGTGCTCGGCCGACAGGTCCTCAAGCTCCTGCCTGGCCATGTACGAGCAGTGCAGGTGCTCGGCCAGCGGCAGGCGGAGCCGGCGGTGCACGGCCTTGATCCGGCGCCAGTGCTCCATCGTCGCGGGGGTGTCGGTGATCGCGATCAGGTCGAGGTCGCTGCGCCCCGGCTGGTAGTCACCGCCCGCGAGCGAGCCGTGAGCCCAGAGCGCGACCAGGGGGACGGCCGATTCGACACCCTCCTGAAAATCTTTGAGCAGTCGTTCGGTGGCTGCGTGCATGATGGCAACTATGATCGATTCCAGGCTCGGAGGGAAGGTAGCGCTGATCACCGGCGCCAATCACGGCATCGGCGCCGCCACCGCGGTGGCGCTGGCCGCGCAGGGCGTCGCGGTCTTCCTCACCTACAAGCGGCTGGCCCCGTCCAACGTGCCGGCCTATCCCGCCGCCTACGACCAGCAGCGGGCCGCCGGCGCCGACGAGGTGGTGCGGCGCATCAGGGCGGCTGGCGGCTCGGCCGAGGCGGCCGAGGCCGACCTGGCCGACCCGCGGACCCCGCAGGTGCTGTTCGACCTGGCCGAGAAGGCGTTCGGCCCGGTGGAGATCCTGGTCAACAACGCCAGCGGCTGGCTCGGCGACACGTTCACGCCGGCCGGGCGCGACGACTTCGGCCGCCCCCTGCGCGTGGTGGACGCGGAGACGTACGACCGGCAGTTCGCGGTGGACGCGCGGGCCCCCGCGCTGCTGATCGCCGAGTTCACCCGTCGGCACCTGGCGCGCGGCGCGAGCTGGGGCCGCGTCATCGGGCTGACCTCGGGCGGCCCCGACGGCTTCCCGACCGAGGTCTCCTACGGCGCGGCCAAGGCCGCCCAGGAGAACTACACCATGTCGGCCGCGCACGAGCTCGGCCGGTACGGCATCACGGCCAACATGGTCTACCCGCCCGTCACCGACACCGGCTGGATCAACGATGAGGTGGAGCGCGCGGTCGCCGCCTCCAGCGTGCTGCGTGACATCGCCCAGCCCGAGGACGTGGCCGAGGTGATCACGTTCCTGGCCTCGCATCAGGGGCGCAGGGTGACGGGGCAGCGGCTCAGGATGTACTGAACAGGGCGCTCACCGACTCGCCGTCGTGGATCCGGCGCATGGCCTCGGCCAGGGCGGGCGCGATCGACAGGACGGTGAGCTTGTCACTGGGCTTGGGCGGCGGCACGGTGTTGGTGCAGACGATCTCCTCGACCTCGGGCAGCTCGCTCAGCCGCTCGATCGCCTCGCCGGCGAACAGGCCGTGGGTGCACGCGACGCGCACGGACCTGACCCGCTGCTCGCGCAGGCGGTTGAGCAGCTCGATGACCGTGCTGCCCTTGGCGATCTCGTCGTCGAGGACGATCACGTCCCTGCCCGTCACCTCGCCGATCACCGAGCTGATCACCACGCGGTCGTCGCTGAAGCGCTGCTTGGCGCCCATCGCGACGCCGGTGCCGAGCAGGCGGGCGAAGTGGGCGGCCTCCTTGGCGTTGCCGAGGTCGGGGGAGACCACGACCGTGTTGGACAGGTCGTAGCGGCGGAAGTGCCTGGCCAGCTCGCGCAGCGCGTGCAGGTGGTCCACGGGGACGCTGAAGAAGCCGTGCACCTGCGGTGAGTGCAACGTCATGGCCAGCACCCGGTTGGCGCCCGCGGCCACCATCAGATCGGCCACCAGCCGCGCCCCGATCGAGATGCGCGGAGCGTCCTTCTTGTCGCTGCGGGCGTAGGCGTAATGCGGCATCACCACGGTGGTCCTGGCCGCGGAGGCGCCACGGGCGGCGTCGAGCATGAGCAGCAGCTCGACCAGGTGCTCCTGGACGGGCGGCACGAGCGGCTGGATGAGGAACACGTCGCGTTCGCGGCAGTTGGCCTGGAGCTGCACTTCGATGACGTCGTTGGCGAATCGGTTGAGCTGGACGGGATGCAGAGGGGTGCCCAGGTGGGCGCAGATCTCCTCGGCCAGTTCGGGATGTGCACTGCCGGAAAAAACGGTGATGTCTCGCACGATTCCGTAATCGTAGTCACAGGATCGACGTTCTCCGAGGCGGCCGCCTACGGGCGTGTCACGACAGCGCGGCGGCACGCGTACGGGCGGCTACGACAGCGCCTCCGGGGTGAGCGCGTCGAGGTCGGGCAGCACACGCCAGGCCAGGGCGAGCGCGTCGGGCGCGGGCGGGTAGCGGGGGTGCGGTACGGCGATCACGCGCATCCCGGCGGCGTGCGCCGAGCGCAGCCCGTTGCTCGAATCCTCGACCGCCACGCAGCCGCCGGGATCGGCCCCGATCCGGCGGGCCGCCTCCAGGTAGCCGTCGGGTGCGGGCTTGCCGCGCGGCACCTCCTCGGTGGAGACGGTGGCGGCGAAGCACCCCGTCAGCCCGGCCGCGTCGAGCACCACGTCGATCAGCCGCCGCGGTGACGAGCTGGCCAGCCCCAGCGTGGTCCGCTCCGCCAGGCGTCGCACCGCCTCGACGGCGCCGGGCATCAGCGGCACCTCGTCCCGGTAACGCGCGGCCATCTGGTCGACCACCCCGCGGGCGATCTCGCCGGGCGGCAGGTCCACGCCCAGTTCGTGCAGGTACGCGGCCCACTCGGGGGTGCTCATCCCCATCAGCCTGGACTGCGTGTCGGGCTGCCAGGCGCCGCCGTGGCCGGCGACGAAGCCCCGCCGTACCTCCTCCCACACCGGCTCGGAGTCGACCAGCACGCCATCGAGATCGAACACGCACGCTTCCATGGACGACAAGCCAATCACACGGCCGGAGCCGGCTCCCCCTCGACCGGCGCTGTCCTTATTGTCCATGATTAGGGGTTTTGTTGAGCTATGTCGGCTGAATTCAGGGCATGCGGCAGGGCATGGCAGACCTTCCCTTCCACGACAGAGGCGACTTCGAGGACGCCGACCGCGGCTTCCTCGCCAAGCTCAGCCCCGCGGTGATCAAAACGGTGGACGGCCGGGTCGTGTGGGACAACGACTCCTACGACTTCCTCCAGGAGGACTGCCCCGCCACGGCCCACCCCAGCCTCTGGCGGCACGGCAAGCTCTGCGCGAAACAGGGCCTGTACGAGGTGACCGAGGGCATCTACCAGGTACGCGGCCTGGACCTGTCCAACATGACGCTGGCCGAGGGCGAAAACGGCGTCATCGTCATCGACCCGCTCATCTCCACCGAGTGCGCCGCCGCCGCGCTCAAGCTCTACCGCGCCCACCGCGGCGGCCGCCCCGTGACCGGCGTCGTCTACACCCACGCCCACGCCGACCACTACGGCGGCGTACGCGGCGTCACCACTGGCGGGGTGCCGATCCTGGCCCCGGCCGGCTTCATGCGGCACGCGGTGACCGAGAACGTCTACGCCGGCCCGGCCATGACCCGCCGCGCCGCGTACATGTACGGCCCCGCCCTGCCCCGCTCCCCGGAGGGCCAGATCGGCGCGGGCCAGGGCCTGACCGCCTCGACCGGCACCATGTCGCTCATCCCGCCCACCGTCGAGATCGCGCGTACGGGCCAGGAGGAGACGATCGACGGCGTCAGGATGATCTTCCAGCTCACGCCGGGCGCCGAGGCCCCGGCCGAGATGAACTTCCTCCTCCCCGCCCGCCGCGCCCTCTGCCTGGCCGAGAACGCCACCCACAACCAGCACAACGTGCTGCCCCTGCGCGGCGCCGCCACTCGCGACGCCCGCGCCTGGGCGCGTTACCTGGGCGAGGCCCTGTCCATGTTCGCCGGCCTGGCCGACGTGGCCTTCGCCTCCCACCACTGGCCCACCTGGGGCGCCGAGCGCATCGAACGTTTCCTGTCCCAGCAGCGGGACATGTACGCCTACCTGCACGACCAGACCCTGCGCCTGCTCAACAAGGGCCTGACGGCGGCCGAGATCGCCGAGACCGTACGGATGCCGCCCGAGCTGGAGCAGGTCTGGCACACCCACGGCTACTCCGGCTCGGTCAGCCACAACGTCAAGGCCATCTACCAGCGCTACCTGGGCTGGTTCGACGGCAACCCCGCGCACCTGTGGGAGCACCCGCCGAGGGAGAGCGCGATCCGGTACGTCGAGTGCATGGGCGGCGGCGCGGCCGTGGTCGCCTACGCCAGGCGTTACATCGACGAGAACGACCTGCGCTTCGCCGCCCAGCTCCTCAACCACGCCGTCTTCGCCGACGAGGGCAACAAGGAGGCCAGGGACCTGCTGGCCGAGGTCTACACCCGGCTCGGCCACGGCGCCGAGAACGCGACCTGGCGCAACTTCTACCTCATGGGCGCCCTGGAGCTGTCGGACGGCATCGCGCCCACCCTCATGGAGACGGCCTCGGCCGACTTCTTCAACGCGCTGACCGTGGAGCAGATCTTCGACTCGATCGCCATTCGGGTGGACGGTCCCAAAGCCTGGCACGAGCGGCTGAACATCGACTGGCACCTGATCGACCTGGGGGAGCGCCATCGTACGACGCTGTCCAACGGCGTGCTGATCCAGCAGTTCGACCCGCCGGGAGAGAGTGCGGAGCTGACGTTGCGGCTGACCAAGGCCCAGCTCGTCGGGCTGCTGTCGGGCAAGGGGGTGGAGGGCATCGAACGCGAGGGGGACGCGACGGTGTTGCAGCGGCTGGTGGCCGTACTGGACCGGCCGCTGCCCGACTTCGCCATCGTGACAGCCTGATGGGAGCGGGCTCAGGACGGTCGTTCGTGGGCGGTGCTCATGGCCTCGCAGGCGAGCGCGAGCAGCGTCACCACGACCGCCGCCACGCCCGGACCGACCAGGAGCGGCATGGTCAGCTCGCCCGCGTGCCAGGCCGCCGCGATGATCGCCGAGGAGGTCAGCACCGTCACGCCGAACATGGCCGCCCACAGCGGCAGCACCCGCAGGTAGGCGAAGAGCAGCGGGAACGCCAGCCACACGAACGGCGCCGCCGCCACGGCCAGCACCGCCCACCCGGCGGTCACCAGCCCCAGCCACACGTGCGCGAGCCGTACGTACCCGGAGCCCTCCCGGCGCCGGAACGCGGGCGCGGCGGCGTACACGAGGCCGAGCAGCGCGCCCGCGGCCGCCACCGCCGCGCGCTCCTCGCGCAGCATGGTGATCACGGCCATCGCCAGCAGCCCACCGGCGGTGGCATGCACCGCCCACCGCAGCAGTCGCAACGGAACGTCCATCATCAACTACCAAGGGTAACGGACGTTCAGGCGTGCGCGTCCCCTCGGCGACGGCCGCCGACGGCGGTGATCGCGAAGTAGAGCAGCCCGGCCAGCACCAGCGCGATCACCACGCCGATGTTCGCGCTGCCGAACGTGCCGCCCTTCAACTCCTCGCTCATCAGGAAGCCGACCACCCTGGCGATGTACGGATCGGCCGACACGATGAGCCCGAGCCCCACGATCGACGCCACGACCAGCGACACCAGCCCCGCGCCGTTGAGCGCCGGCGCGCCCTGCCGCAGCAGCCGTTCGTCGTACGACGCGCCGCCCGCCCGCAGCCGCCACATGTCCACCAGGAAGATCGCCACCCAGGCCGCCATCACCACGCCCGCGATGGCGAGGAACGCCTGGAACGTGGCCAGGAAGCTGGTGGAGACGAACAGCAGGTAGTAGCCGCCCAGCACCATCAGCACCCCGTCGATCAGCACCGCGTAGTGCCGCCTGACGGGCACGCCCAGCGCCAGCATCGACAGCCCGGACGAGTAGATGTCCATGATCGCCCCGGCCAGGAACCCGCCGATGGCGGTCAGCAGGTATGGCAGCAGGAACCAGGTGGGCAACGCCTCGGCCAGCGCCGCCACCGGGTTGGCGCCCGCCGCCTCGGCCAGCTTCGGATCGCCCCCGGCCAGCAGCACGCCGAACACCAGCAGCACCATCGGCGGCAGCGCGCCCCCGAGCATCGTCCACAGGGCCACCGAGCGCGGCCTGGAGCTCGCCGGCAGGTAGCGCGAGTAGTCGGCGCCGCAGTTGACCCAGCCCAGACCGAGCAGGGTCATGGCGAAGATGACCCCGCCCACCCAGCCGCCGGGCCCGGCCGTGGTCTCCAGCGAGCCGCCCAGCCTGGGCGCCATGAGGGCCATGTAGACGACCGTGAGCACGACGAACACGTACGTCAGGTAGCGCTGGACCACCATGATCATCGCGTGGCCGTACACGCCGACGACGATCACGACCAGGGCGGCGACCACGAAGCACACGGCGGTGGTCGTGGTGGCCGGGATGCCGGGCGCGAGCCGCCGCAGGATCTCCGCGCCGCTCTGCGCCGCGAGCGTGACCAGCACGATCTCCCAGCCGACGTTGGAGATGTACGAGAACATCGTGGGCAGCTTGTTGCCCTGGTAGCCGAACGGCGCGCGTCCCAGCGTCATGGTCGGCACGCCCGAGCGGGCGCCGCCGATGGCCACCAGGCCGACCAGCAGGAACGACAGCGCGTACCCGATCGCGCCCGTGACGATCGCGGGCACCACGCCGAGTTGCAGGCCGACGATGTAGACGCCGAAGGCCACGCCGAAGAGTGACAGGTTGGAGCCCGCCCAGGGCCAGAACAGGTCCCTCGGCCGGCCGCGCCGCTCGCCCTCGGGGACCGCGTTGATGCCGTTCTGCTCGACCGCCATCGTTCCCATGATCGGACGTTACCCGCGTGCGGGGGCTGCGGGCAAAGAAATCATCGCTCAAAGATATTTCCGGATTTGTCGGGAATTATGAGCGCAGGGGGTGCAGGGGGTGCAGGGGGTACAGCCGCCGGAGAGGCGCTTGAAGGGGCTTGCCCCGCGGGGCCGCCTGGGACCGATACCTGACGGGGTGTCCGCGGGAGTCGCCTGAGCCGGACATCTAAGAGGCACCCTTGAGGGGACGCCTGGGGGGTGCCTTGAGGGGGTTGCCTGAGGGGGTGATCGTGGCGCCGGATACGCGACGGCGCGCACTGGCCGTCTGCCTCGTGGCCGCGTTCATGACGGGGCTCGACGTGAGCATCGTCAACGTCGCGCTGCCGTCGATCCGCGACGGGCTGCACGCCACGGACGACGGCCTGCAGTGGACGGTCTCCGGGTACGCGCTCACGTTCGGCCTCCTGCTGGTCCCGGCCGGGCGGCTCGGCGACGCCAGGAGCCGCCGGACGATCTTCATGTGGGGCGTGACGCTCTTCACCCTCTCCAGTGCCGCCTGCGGCCTGGCCGGCAGCATGAACGTGCTGATCGCGGCGCGGCTGATCCAGGGCATGGCGGCCGGGATGATGAACCCGCAGGTCTCCGGCATGATCCAGCAGATGTTCCAGGGGTACGAGCGGGGCCGGGCCTTCGGCGCGCTCGGCGCCACCATCGGCGTGGCCACCGCCGCCGGGCCGCTGATCGGGGGCGCGCTGGTGACCGCCTTCGGCGCCGATCACGGCTGGCGGTGGGTGTTCCTGGTGAACCTGCCGATCGGGCTCGTGCTGCTGCCGCTGGCCTGGAGGCTGCTCCCGAGGCAGCAACTGGTGCACTGGCGGTCGGAGAGCATGGACCCGGTGGGCGTGCTGCTGCTCGGGATCGGCGTGGCGGGGCTGCTGCTGCCGTTCATCCAGCGGCACCAGTGGGAGGGCGACGCCAAGTGGCTGCTGGTGCCGGCCGCGCTGGTGGTGCTGGCCGGCTTCGTGATCTGGGAACGGCACTACCGCCGTGAGCCGCTGATCACCCTGGCGCTCTTCCGCAAGCGCTCCTACACCTTGGGCTCGACGATCGCGCTGTTCTATTTCGCCGGTTTCACCGGCATCTTCTTCATCTTCACGCTGTACCTGCAGAGCGGGCATGGCTACAGCCCGCTGCTGGCCGGGCTGGCGATCACCCCGTTCGCGCTCGGCTCGGCCTCGGCGGCCGTGGTCGGGGGCCACCTGGTGGGGCGGCTGGGGCGGCGGCTGGTGGTCATCGGGCTGTCGATGGTGATCGCCGGGCTGCTCGCCACGATGGCGGCCACCGCGCTGGTGCCGGGACAGGCGACGGGGCTGGCGACCGCGCTGCCCCTGCTGTTCGCGGGCATGGGCAGCGGCTTGGTCATCTCGCCCAACCAGGCCATCTCGCTGTCGGAGGTGCCGCCCGAGGGTGGCGGGAGCGCGGCGGGGGTGCTGCAGACCGGGCAGCGCCTGGGGTCGGCCTTCGGGATCGCGGCGGCGGGCACGACGTTCTTCGGCTCGCTTGGTCAGGGGTGGGCGACGGCGTTCAGGCACGGGCTGGTCGTGGTGACGATCTCGGTCGCCATCGCCCTGTCCGCCGCCCTCTACGACCTCTTCCGCACCTCCCGCTCACCCACCTGAAGCCCATCCTCCGAGCAGCTTGGCCTCCACCGCCGGGTCGAGGCCCACGGCCGGGCGGTCGGGTCGCATGGGAGCCTTCCCGCCGATGCTCCGCAACCAGGCCCACGTGTCGGCGACGGTCTCCTCGACCGGCCTGACCTCCAGCCCGGCCGCCACCGCCTTGCCGACGTCGCCTCCGTACATGAAGTCGTAGCCCTCGCCCGTCAGCCAGAGCGGCAGCTCGGTCCACTGCCGCACCCCGGCCGCCAGTAACCGCTCGCCCTCGACCCAGCGCAGCTCGGCCCCCGCCCCGGTCACCCGCGCACAGATCTCCAGCAGCTCCCGCATCGTGGTGAACCCCGGCGGGCTCACCACGTTGAACGCCCCGCCGACGCCCCGTGCGGCCGCCCGCAGGCACCAGCCGGCCAGGTCACGAGCGTCGATGTACTGCAGCCCCGCCTCCGCCGGGCCGGGTGCGAGCACAGGCCCGCCCCTGGCCATCCGGCTCAGCCACCACGGCAGTCGCCCGACGTTCTCGTACGGCCCGAGGATCAGCCCCGCCCTGGCCAGCAGCGCCCGATCGCCGAACGCGGCCACGGCCCCCAGCTCGGCCCCCGCCTTGTTGCGCGCGTAGTCGCCGTCACCGTCGCCGGCCGAGGCGGCCACCACGGGCGCGCTCTCGCCGGCCCCGAACGGCACGGGATCGGCGTAGACCGACCGGCTGGAGACGTAGACGTAACGGCCGGCCCGCTCGGCCAGCAGCGCGGCCGTGTCTCTGACCGCGACGGGCGCCCACGACCAGGTGTCGACCACGACGTCCCACTCACCGCGCTCCAGCGCGGCCAGCCCGCCGGGAGCCGACCGGTCGCCGTGCAGCGCCGTCACCCCCGCGGGCGGAGCGTGGCTGCCCCGGTTGAAGACCGTGACCTCCCACCCCATGGCCACGGCCTCCTCGACGACCGCCCGCCCCACGAACTCCGTACCGCCCAGCACCAGGACCTTCATGACCCTCACCCTGCCCGCCGCGGCCCGAGGGCGGAACCCGTGCACGCCGTCAGCGGAATCGCCCGGAGCGGAATGTACGGAGAGTATCCGCCGCGCGCTCAGCCTCCGGCGAAACCCCATGTTGCGAAGCCTCGCGACGGGTAAAGGTCACACACAGTGATGCTGTGTGGAGGGTGGGATGGGATGTGCGGCTGTTTCCCCGCTCGATCCGGGCACGCCTGACCACGTTGGCGGTCCTGGTGGCGGGCGTCGTCCTCATCGGTTCGGCCCTCCTCACGCTCGGCATCGTGCCCGACAGCCTGCGCGGCGTCGTCCACGGCCGGGTCGAGCTGGCCGTACGCCGGGTCGCCATCGAGGCCCGCGACGGAAACCTGCCCCCGCAGCTTGAGCCGCCGGCCCGCGTACCACTGCTCCGGGTGGTCGCGGACGGCGGCCGGGTGGTCGCGAGCAGCCCTTCGTTCCCCGAGGCGGCGCGCGTCACGGCGGCGCTGCGGCCACGCATGTTCGACCGGGTCGAGACCACCAGGATCGAGCTGACCAGGCACGAGGAGGACGCCGAGACCAACCACCTGGTCAAGGCCATGCGGGTGCGCACCCCCGACGGCCCCGTCACCGTGTACGGGGCCTCCTCCCTCGCCGACGTGGAGCGCGGCCTGCTGGTGATCCATCTCATGGTGTTCGCCGGCATCCCGCTCATCCTGGCGCTGATCGGCGGCATCACCTGGGCCGCGGTCAGGGGCGCCCTGCGCCCGGTCGAGCGCGTCAGGGCCGAGCTGGCCGAGATCACCGGGCGTGACCTGAGCAGGCGCGTCCCCGTACCCGCGACCGGCGACGAGATCGCCGGGCTGGCCGTCACCACCAACCACACCCTCGACCGCCTCGAACGCTCGGCCGAGACCCAGCGCCGCTTCGTCGCCGACGCCTCGCACGAGCTGCGCAGCCCGGTCTCGGCCCTGCGCGCCCAGCTGGAGGTGGCCGGCGCCTATCCCGGCGAGACCGACTGGCCGGTCGCCGGTGCGCGCGCCCTGGCCGCCGCCGACCGTCTCACCGGCATCATCGACGAGCTGCTGATGCTGGCCAAGCTCGACGCGGGTGCGATCGTCCATCGTGAGGTGGTGGACATGTGCGCGCTGGTCACCGACCAGGTACGCCGCCGCGAAGGCGGAAAGATCCCCGTTCATCCGCAGCTCTGCGAGGAGGCCCCGGTCTTCGGCTCGTCGCTCCAGCTCGACCGGCTCCTGACCAACCTGCTCGACAACGCCGCCCGGCACGCCGCGACCCGCATCGACGTCGAGGTGACGGTACGGGAGGACCGGGTGGTGCTGACGGTGACCGACGACGGCGACGGCATCGCGCCGCAGGACAGGGAGAGGGTGTTCGAGCGGTTCACCCGGCTGGAGGCGGCCAGGGCGAAGGACAAGGGCGGCAGCGGCCTCGGCCTGCCCCTGTCGAGGGAGATCGCCGCCGCGCACAAGGGCACCCTCACCGTCGCCGACCACGAGCCCGGCGCCCGCTTCGTCGCCGTCCTGCCGCTGTATCAAGCTGAGCGCCGTTCGTCCTGCCCCGAGCCCGGCGGACCGGCGCCGCATCGGGCCTAGACTCGGCGAAATGGATCTGCGTGAGCTCGCCGACGAGATCGAGCCGATCTCGGCCCGCTACGCGAGCAGCATCGGGGTCGAGCGCGACGACGCCTGGTTCCTGCTCAAGCTGCAGGAGGAGGTGGGTGAGCTGACGCAGGCGTTCCTCATGCTCACCGGCCGGGCCAGGACCAAGGGCCGCACCGAGGCGGAACGCGACGCCGACTTCCGCGCCGAGCTGGCCGACGTGCTGTGTCACGTGGTCCTCCTGGCCCGCCGGCACGGCGTGGACCTGGAGGCGGAGATCGAGCGCAAGTGGCTGGTCTGGAAAGGGTGAGGGCCCGCCCCCTGACGGAGACGGGCCCTCGTTCGGTGAGACCGGTCAGTCCACCACGGTGATGCGGTTCGTCGCCGGAGGGGCGATCGGGTTGTCGCGGCCGAGCTGCTCGACGAAAGCGTCGATGTCCAGCGGCCCGCTCCACAGCTCCGTGCCCTCGGTGAAGGCGAGGAAGGCGTCACCGCCGCCGACCAGGAAGTTGTTGGCGGCGACCCGGATCGTCTGGATGTCCGTCACCGGCACCCCGTCGATCTTCATGTCGGACACCTTGGAGCCCCAGGCGGCGCCCCGGCTGTAGGTGTAGGTGAAGTTCGCCGACGGCTGCAGGATCTTGGTGAAGGCCTGGTTGTTCGGCCCGCCGGTGAACTGCTGCTCGAGCAGCGTCTTGAGCTGGGCGCCGGTCAGCGTGACGACCTGCATCAGGTTGTTGAACGGCTGCACGGTGAACGCCTCGCCGTAGGTGACGACGCCGTCCCCCTCGTTCGCGGGGGAGCCGGCGAACGCCAGCGACGCCCGTACGCCGCCCGGGTTCATCAGCGCGATCTGCGCGTTGCCGCCCGTCCGCGTGGCGGCGAGCTGGCCGTCGGCGATGAGGTTGCCGAGCGGCGACTCTCCGGACGGCGCGGCCGTGTTCGTGATGTCGGCGCTGATCGTCCCGACCGCCCGGTTGGCGACGGGCGCGACGCGGTCCTTCCACGTCTGCACGAACGCCGAGATCTCGGGGTCGGCGGTGACCGTACGGGTCACGACGTGGTTGTCCGCGACGACCGAGGCGCGTTCGACGTCCCGCGTCTTGGTGTTCACCTTCAGGTCGACCTGCGTGATGACGCGCCCGAACGAGCCGCCCTGGGAGTACAGGCGGTCCTCGCCGGCCGGGTCCTTCACCTTGCACAGGTACGCCTGGTGGGAGTGGCCGCTCAGGATGAGGTCGATCTCGGCGTCCACCTGCGTGGCGATGCGGTTGCCCGCCCCCGGGACGGCGCTGCAGGCGTCCGGCGACTGGCCGGCGGTGACCTGGTCACCCTCGTGCACGAGGACGACCTGGGCCTTCACGCCCACCAGCTTGAGCAGCTTGGAGGCCACGTTCGCGGCCTTGACCTCGTCCACGAACTTGAGGTCCTTGATCCCCTCGCTCGTGACGATGCTCGGCGTCGTCTGCGTGACCAGCCCGATGAAGCCGATCGGCACGCCGTTCATCCACTTGATGCTGACCGGCGGCAGCGCGGGCACGCCCCAGTCGGCCAGGGCCTGCTTGACCTTGGCCGAGTTCGAGCCGCCGAGTGCGGCCAGCGCGTCGGTGCGCTCGCGGGGGTTCTTGAACAGGACGTTCGCGCCCACGTAGTCGAACTGGGCGCCCTTCCACGTGCCGGCCGGCGAGCAGCCGTCGACCGGGTGGCAGCCGCCGTTCATGATGCGGCGCAGCTCGGTGTAGCCCTCGTCGAACTCGTGGTTGCCGACCGCGGCCACCTTGAGCCCCAGCTTGCCCATGAACTCGACCGACGGCTCGTCGTGGTAGGCCGCCGAGACCAGCGGCGTCGCCCCGATGAGGTCGCCCTGGGCGACGGCGATGGTGTTCCTGTCGGTCAGGCCCTTCATGTGGGTGGCGACGTAGGCCGCGCCGCCGGCGTCGACCGTGTTGCCGTTCTCGTCCACCATGCGGCCGGAGGACCCGGTCGGCGGTTCGAGGTTGCCGTGGAAGTCGTTGAGCGCGAGCAGCCGGACGGGAACCGTCTTGGGGGCCTTGCCCGCGTCCGCCGGAAGGGTGGTGAACAGGACCCCACCCGTGGCGACGGCTCCGGCCAGCGCCAGCCGGAGGAAGGAACGAGACGTCATGGCCCAAGACGTTACGGCGGGAAGCTATGCAGCCAATGTCGCAAAGGTAACGATTTGCCGGGCTGCCGCATGGCGTTATTTGCCAGTCGGACGCCTAGAGTTCGTTCTGTGACTGCGCGCGTGGAGATCAGAGAACGGCTGGACGACCAGGAGATCGACAGAGTGCTCGCCCTGGTGGCGGCGGCGACGGAGACCGACGGCGTCCGCCCGCTCAACGAGCACGTGATGCTCCATCTACGGTACGGCGGCGACGCGCAGGCGCGTTCGCTGCTGGCGTACGCGGATGACACTTTGGTGGGATACGCCCACGTCGACCCGACCGACGAGGTCGAGGGGCCGAGCGTGGAGCTGGTCATCCACCCGGCCCATCGCCGCCACGGCCACGGCACGCGCGTGCTGCGCACGGTCATGGAGCTGACCGGCGGCAGGCCCCGGCTGTGGGCCCACGGAGACCACGCCGGCGCCGGCGCCCTCGCCGCCGCCTTCGGCTTCGACCGGGTGCGGTCCCTGTGGCAGATGCGGCGTTCCCTGTTCGCGCCGCTGGCCGCGTACACGCTGCCCGAGGGCGTGAGCCTGCGCACCTTCGTGACCGGGCAGGACGAGGAGCCCTGGCTCAAGGTCAACGCGGCCGCCTTCGCCCACCACCCCGAGCAGGGCGCCTGGACGATGGACGACCTGCTGCGCCGCGAGCAGGAGCCGTGGTTCGACCCCGAAGGCTTCTTCCTGGCCTTCAGGGACGAACGCCTCGTCGGCTTCCACTGGACGAAGATCCACGGCTCGTCCGACCACGGCCATGAGCCGCTGGGCGAGGTGTACGTGGTCGGCGTCGACCCCTCCCAGCAGGGCACCGGCCTGGGCAAGATCCTCACCCTGGCCGGGCTGAGCCATCTGCGCTCGCGCGGTCTCGCCCAGGCGATGCTGTACGTGGACGAGACCAATGCGGCGGCGATCCGGCTGTACGAGTCCCTCGGCTTCAACCGGTGGGACGTGGACGTGATGTACGCGCCGGCGGAGTGACTTGAGCCGTCCCGTCACCCTTCCACGATGGCGTGCAGGACGAAGTAGGACAGAGCAGCCACCAGCGCGGCCGCGGGGATCGTCAGGATCCACGCGGTCACGATGTTCCCCGCGACCCCCCACCGCACGGCACTGAGCCGCTTGGTGGCCCCCACACCCATGATCGCCGAGGTGATCGTGTGCGTGGTGGAGATGGGCGCCCCGAAGCCGATGGCGGCCCCGTACAGGACGGTCGCCGCCGCCGCCTCCGCGGCGAACCCTTGGGGCGGGTCCAGCGCGATGATGCGCCGGCCCAGCGTGCGCATGATGCGCCAGCCGCCCGCGTACGTGCCCAGGGAGATCGCCCCCGCGGCGGCGAGGATGACCCACTGCGGGATGCCGTCCGTCGGCTGCGCGAAGCCGCCGACGGTGAGGGCCAGGAAGATGACGCCCATCGTCTTCTGCGCGTCCTGCAGCCCGTGCCCGAGCGCCATGGCGGCGGCCGAGACGGTCTGCGCGTAGCGGAAGCCGCGGTTCGTCTTGCCCGGCTGGCTGTTGCGGAAGATCCAGTAAATTGCGATCATGATCGCCGCGGCGAGCGAGAACCCGATCAGCGGCGAGAGCACCATCGGGATGACGACCTTCTCGACCACGCCGTCCCAGTGCACCACGCTGGCCGAGGCCAGCGCGGAGCCCACCAGGCCGCCGATGAGCGCGTGACTGGAGGAGGAGGGCAGGCCGAAATACCAGGTGATCAGGTTCCACGTGATCGCCCCGATGAGCCCCGCGGCCACGATGACCAGGCCGTGCGAGCCGTCGGGAGCCTCGATGATGCCCTTGCCGACCGTCTGCGCGACCTGGGTGCCCAGGTGGGCGCCGATGAAGTTCATGGCCGCGGCCATGAACAACGCGGCCCTGGGGGTCAGGGCCCGGGTCGAGACGGAGGTGGCGATGGCGTTCGCCGCGTCGTGGAAACCGTTGGTGTAGTCGAAGATCAGGGCTATGACGACCACGCCGATGACGAGGCCGAGCGTGAGGTCCACCGCTGGTCCTAGCTTTCCTTGACCGCGATCGACTCGACCGTGTTGGCCACGTGCTCGAAGGCGTCGGCCGCCTCTTCGAGCGCGTCGACGACCTCCTTCATCTTCATCACCGTGAGGGCGTCGTACTCACCGCTGAACAGCTTGGCCAGCAGCCTCCGGTAGACCTGGTCGCCCTGGTTCTCGAGCCGGTTGACCTCGATCCAGTACTCGTTGAGGTTCTTCATCGAACGCAGGCGCGGCATGGCCTCGGCGGTCAGCTCCGCCGCCCGCTCCAGCACTTCGACCTGCCGGACGACGTCCTTGGGCAGGTGATCGATCTGGTAGAGCACGATGAGGTCGGAGGCGGCCTCCATCGCGTCCATGACGTCGTCGAGGTTCGAGGCGAGGCGGTAGATGTCCTCGCGATCGAACGGGGTGATGAAGCTCTCGTTGAGCCGGTTCATGATCGCATGGGTGCGTTCGTCACCGGCGTGCTCGCAGGCGCGCATCTTCTCGGCCAGGGCTTCCCGGTCCGAGCCGTCACTGATGATCTCGACCAACAGACGGGATGCCGTGACCAGGTTGTTCGCGGAGTCGGCGAACAGGTCGTAGTAGCTGTCCTCACGTGGCGTGAGACGCAGGCGCACGTCGTTCTCCAGATGTGCGGGGATGGTCCGTGGAAGAGGTTATGGCTAACCAGGCGAAATGCGAACTTCATGTCCCCTTCGCCTAATGGCTACCCGGCGTATGTTGTGCGACACCGCGAATCCGCGTAGTTTCCGGGGTTTCTCTGCAGCTCGAACCACTTCGAGAGCCGGTCAGAACACCTCGCGCGCGGGCGATGCCCTGCTCTTGGTCACCTACTTGTTCCGCTGATGTTCACCTGTTGTTCATCTAGTGCGGATCTTCTGGTTCAGATCTTTGTCCGATGGAAGTTCCGGTACGACCGGGACGGGGTCGGCCCCCGCTGACCCTGATAGCGCGAACCGTACTTGCTGGACCCGTACGGATGCTCCGACGGGGAGCTGAGCCGGAACACGCACAACTGCCCGATCTTCATCCCCGGCCACAACTTGATCGGCAACGTCGCCACGTTCGACAACTCCAGCGTCACATGCCCGGTGAACCCCGGATCGATGAACCCCGCCGTCGAATGCGTCAGCAACCCCAGCCTCCCCAGCGAACTCTTCCCCTCCAACCGCGAGGCCAGATCGTCGGGCAGGCTGACGACCTCGTAGGTGGAGGCCAGCACGAACTCCCCCGGATGCAGGATGAACGGCTCGTCCCCGCTCGGCTCCACCATCCGCGTAAGGTCCGGCTGCTCGACCGAGGGGTCGATGTGCGGATATTTATGATTTTCGAAGACCCGGAAGAGACGGTCGAGCCGTACGTCGATGCTGGACGGCTGGATCATCTCCGGGTCGAACGGATCCAGAGCCAGCCGGCCGGAGTCGATCTCGGCAAGGATGTCACGGTCAGATAGCAGCACGGGGAGCAACTTACCGGTCGGGTGGGGGTCGGGTGCGAGGTTGGGTGGGGCTGGGATTGCTGAAGTGCGCCAAGTTTCCGCTAGAGTGGGGGGACGCGCCTTCGGGCCGCACGCGGGTGTAGTTCAATGGTAGAACATCAGCTTCCCAAGCTGACAGCGCGGGTTCGATTCCCGTCACCCGCTCTCATAGGGAAAGCCCAGGTAGACCGATGGATTCGGTGCCTGGGCTTCGTTGTTTTCTAGGGCTGTTGATCTCTGCGTGCCATTAGCGTGCCATTAGGGCTTGTGATCACCCGGCGGGAACCAGCAGGCCAGGAGGGTCGTCCTCGTCATCGTCACGTGCCCCTTCGTGCCCGATGAGGTGCTTGTCGATGGCTTCGGTGATCAGTTGGTCGGCTCCCCGGACGGCGTGCTGATAGATCATCGCGGCGCGGACGTTGTCGTGCCCCATGCGTGCCATGAGGTCCTTCAAGCCCGCGCCCGAGCCCGCTGCGATCATGTTTCCCGTGTGACGGAGATCATGGAAGTGCAGCCCCGGAACGCCGATCGCCCGTACGGCCTCGATCCAGCCGGAGAGCTTGTTGAACCCGCTCCGGCGCATCGGGCCGCCCTTGACCCCAGTGAAGATCAGCGCTCCGGCTTCGGGCTTCACGCAGAGCCGCAGGTGTTCTCTCATGGCCGGGATGATCGCTTGTGGGATGCCGACGATGCGCTTGCTGGCCTTGGACTTGGGCGGACCAAGAACCAGCTCGCCTGTGGAGCGTTCCACGTAGGCCAGGCGCACGCGGACCGTACCCGCGTTGAGGTCGAGGTCTGATCGGGTCAGTGCGGTGATCTCGCCCCATCGGAGACTGGCGAACGTGGCCAGGAGAACGAAGGCCCGGTAGCGGCGATCGTGCGTGCAGTCGGCCTGCCCGGTGTCGATCATCCGCCACAGCGCCCGCTCGGCTTCTGCTCGCGTCGGGAAGACCTCCGGGTAGGTTCGCATCTCACCGTGTCTCTGGAAGCGGATGCGGTGTCCTTCGCCTCTCTTGAGCGCCCGGATGCTGCCCACTGGGCGGCGCCCAACCTTGTCCGCCAGCTCGAAGACCTGCCCCACGGAGAGGACCGGTCGCTCTTCAGCGTGCTCGTCGCCGGCCCCGCGGATCCTGCACGGGTTGCGGGAGATGATCCCGTCGTCCTCGGCCGCCGTCATGAGCACGGCACGTAGGAGGCGGTATGCCTTCGCCGCCATGCTCACCGAGACGCCCTTGCCGAGCAGGTCCGCCCGCCACTGCCGAATCATCGCCGTGGAGAGCTTGCCGAGCGAGATGTTGCCGAGGTGCGGCGTGATGTGCTTCTTGAGCAGCCAACGGTAGAGATCGATTGTCCTCGGCCGAAGCCCGGGGCGCTGGTCGATCCAGGTTGCCGAATACTCTGCGAGCTTGATCTTGGCCCGCTCGGGGTCGGTCCACGTACCTGCGAGAATCCGCCCCTCGATCAGGGTCAGTGCCCGATCTGCATCGCCCCTGCGCTCGTAAGTATCCTCACCGGTCCTGATGCGCCCATCCGGTCCGGGGTAGCGGATCTGGAACCGTCCCGAGGGCAGCTTGCGGATGTTGCCGAAACGGCGGTGGTTGTCCTTGTTCGCCATCAGGCGGCCCTCCCGGTTGCGTCGAAGGTCGTCATGGGCGCGACGGTCCCGGCGACGACGAAGGCGATCAGTGCGGACTCACGTATGCGGACGTGCCGCCCGACCTTCACGAACTCGATCCGGCGTTCGGCGATCAGTCGGCGGACGAAGCGAACCGAGGTGCTGAGCAGGTCGGCCGCTTGCGGGACGGTGAACAGTTGGTCCAAGATCTCCTCCTCTCAGGCTGCCTGCGGAGTTGCCGAAAGTTCTTCGAGGTGTCTCAGGTGAGCGCGCCATCGCTGGCGTTCGGCGATGGATCGAAGGAGCCGGACCCCGATCGGAGCGACCTCGGGATCGCCCGGCTTGACCGGCTGCCAGACGTATCGGTGCGGGTCGGTAGGCTCGTCGGCCTGGCCGAGCGCTTCGAGAACCCAGGTACGGCGGTCCTGCTTGTGCTCGGCGAGCGTCTTGTTGCTCCACTTGCGGGACACGAGGACCCGGCGACCGGCGTAGCCGAGGTGTTCGGGCTTGTGGGCCTTGGACCGGCAGCAGCCGGGGACCATCCCGGACTTGGCGCTCTTGGGCTGTACCCCGTACCGCAGCCAGTTCGGGCACGTCGGCGAGCACGGCTCGTAACGCAGGGCGTCAACGAAACGGGTCGCGTGCTCCCGCTGGGCCTGACCGTCCAAGGTCTCGCCGAGGCTCTTCGTCAGGTACTTGGACAGGTACCGGATGCACTGGTCAGCGTCCGGCGACCCGGCGAGCACGCCCTTGACGTCCACCTGATCGCCGAAACGGATCACGTGCATGGGCTCGTCGCTGAGCTGGTCGAGGGCTTCGTCCCAGGTGGGCAGGACTTCGCCCGTGTCAGGGTTCACGTAGCCGATGCCCTCGTTCCAGATGGGCAGGTGGTCACCCTCGAAGCGGGCCTCATCCGCCTGAGGCCACCAGATCTGGTGATAGGTCGCCGCCGCGATCTGCTTCATCTCGGCGCGTGGCAAGGTGCCCCGGACGGCCATATGCAGATGCGGGGCGAGCCGCTTCTGAGGCTCCACCGTGGCGAAGTACTGCACGTCATAGCCAGCGACCCGGCGAAGGTTCTGCACGAACCGGTCCACGAGCTTGGAGAAGTGCAGCGCGTCACGAGCCGCCCGGACGTAGTCGTACGTGTCCGGATCGACGGGAGCGCCGTTCATGACCTTGCCGTAGCTCGGCAGAGTGAGCGTGACGAACAGAGAAGGCCGGTAGGTCTTGCCGTCCGCCGCCTCGAAGGTCCGGCCCAGAGTCGTGCTGGCCATCTTCCGCTTAGGCAGATCGGGCGCGTCCTGGCGACGCTTCGTGGAGCGGACGCGCTTGGAGCTCGTACGGCCCAGCACGTTGCCGCGCATCCCAGCTTCGTTGATCTCGATGTCGAGCCCGGTGAGCACGGCGTCCAAGTCGGAGGTGTCGCCGCCGGCCTTTTCCTCCTCGTCGCGCTTGGCCTGCATGTCGGCCCGGAACTCGACGAGCCAGCGCTGCCCATCGGTCGGTTCGTCGGGTGTGATGATCGGCTCCTCGTCGAGGTGCCAGCCCTCGCGGCACTGCGCCATCCGGAGCTGCCGGTTGCGCTTGGCGCACGGAGGACACTTGCTCTCCAGCGGTGAGCCGCACGGGACATCGACGACCTCTGACTTACCGGTCGTCATGTCGAGCCGCTTGAGCGCCACGGGCCGGATGCAGACGCCGTGAAGCTTGGCGATCTCCTCAGCCACGTCGCGGGCGAGCGGTTGAGCCATGCGGACAGCGCGCGGAGTCTTGCGGTCGTTCAACGGACCTCCTCTCCGATTTCGGGGAATGCGAGCGCGGTCTGTCCGCACTCGGAGCACTCGACCAGGCCGCGTAGCGCGTCGAGCCAGAGGGCATTCAGCGCACGGCACGAAGCGCAGCGGAGGCCGTCGAGGAAGTGAGCCAGCGTCATCGGACCTCACCGACCATCGAGCGGATGTCGTCGTCGGAGACGTACGCAGCCCGGACACGGATCGGATCGGGACTGGTCTCCAGCCGCACATATCCGACGCCCGCGCCCCGCTCCGGACGAGGAGAGATGCGATCGGCCAGCGCGCCGCGATCCCTCGCCCCGTCACCGAGCACCATGTCCACCTGCTCCGACTCGTCGAGCCGCAGAGCGATCTTGTCCGGGAAGAGGTTACGGATGTTCATGACCTCCTTGCGAGGGTCCTGGAGAGCCGCCAGGATGCCGACACCGACCGCGCGTCCCTGAGTGGTCAGCGTGGCCAGGGCAGCCGAGATGCGCTGCCTGAGCTGCCTGTCGGACTGGTAGGCGGTAAGGAACGCCACCTCATCGACCGCGACCAGGACGAACGGGTCATCAAGAGTGGGTGTGTGTGACCGCTGGACCCCAGCGAAGCGAGCCGCACGCTTCTGCATGACGCTCACGGCCTCGTCGAGCAGGTCAGCGCAGTCAGCGGGATCAGCCGCGTACCGGCCGCCGAAGAGAGCCCTGCCGTACGACAGCTCCATCAGCTTCGGGTCGAGCGCCCAGATCTCGACCAGGCTCGCATGCATGGCAGGCATGAGGCCACGAATCGCTGACCAGATGATCGAGCCCTTGCCCGCCCCCGTGGCCCCGGCGACGAGGACATGAGTCCCGTGCAGCCGGAGGAGCCACGGCGAACCGTCCTCTTGCCTGCCGATCTCGACCGGCCCGACAGCCGGGGTATCCGGAATTGGTAGCGCCGCTATAGGCGTGGCCAGCGGATCGTGACGCGGGAAGGTCAGCACGAGGTGACCGGCCCTGACCACCGCGACCCGGCAGCTCTCCGACCCGAAGCCGTGGGACAGGTTCTCGATCCTGTCGGACCAGTCCTTGACTGCCTGGCCGTCGAGCATGCGGACGGTGAGCCGATCGGCCCAGGAGTCGGAGGCGACCTTGACCAGCCGCGGAACGTACTCTCGTCCGCGTATGTGCCGAGCCAGCCCGGCGACTGCCATGACCGGTTGCCAGTGCCGCCGATAGATCCAGAACCAGCGGCCGAAAGCGATCATCCGCCAGCCGATCCACCGTGCGAATGTCGGCCTGTCGAGGATCGCCCAGGCGCCCATCGCCGCGAGAGCCGGAATGACGAGCAGCAGCGCGACGCGCCAGCCATACACGAGGCAGAGCCCAGCGGGAACGGCGATCGTGGCCAGTGCGACGGGATGCCGCCAGACGAGGCGGAAAAGGCCGGCTACGAACCGGGCGAGGAAGATGACCAGAGTGATGATGGCCGGGGTCTGCACCACGGCCGGTTTGAAGACCACCGCCGTATCAGGGGTGGTGGAGACGATGCGGTGCGGCTCGTCGCCGGGCATCCTCTTGAACATTAGGGTGAAGTCCTTCCATGCATATCGCGTGTGTGCGGAAGACCGAGGGGCCGCCGGAAGTTGCCGCTTCCTGCGGCCCCGCTGAGCATCAGGCCGCCTCGATGTCGGTGGCCTTGTCTGACTCGCCGAAGTACAGCCGCTCACAGTCGGCCAGGTACCGAGCGGCGGCGTTGAAGATCTCGCGAGCAACGGTCAGATCGTCATCGGTCACCGGCCCTGAGGTCGAGACGGTCACCGAGGCGTCCGAGGTGTTCAGGTCGAAGCAGGGCCTGCCGTTCTCCCCGAGCCAGGCACGCGCCTGCAACTCCGCCGAGCAGAAGGCGATACTGAAGCGCGACGGCTGATCGGGCCGCATGGAGACGGTGACGTAGGTGTACGGGCTGAGCGTCATCGACCCGCCACCCCCAGCCCGTTCGGCAGGCCGTGGAACATGCGCTCCACAGCACCGGCGAACATGGCGGCCTCACGCGCCAGATTCCGAGCGAACCTGACGTCGTCGAGGGTGACGTGATCGTTGGCCGACGTGGTGACGAGTACCTGCGTGCCGCCGAAGACGAGCCCCAGAACCGGCGACCGCTGCGGATACGGATGGTTCCGCACATCAGCGCCCTGACCGACCTTGAGTGCGATGGTGCTGGCCGGACGGGCCTTCTGCCGCCCCATCACGCCGCGTCCTTGGCAGCGGGCGTCGCCTTACCGGCCGGACGAGGAGCACGCATCTCTCGAACCTTGATCGAGTACGCCAGCCTTCCGGCCTGGTTGACGTACGGCGTTGCGGTCATGTGGTCGAACTCGACCGGCGTGAACGGCAGCCCGGCCATCGGAGCCGGAGGAACCGGCTGCACCGGGCTGAGGATCTTGACGGAGACGGTCTTCTGAGCCGCCTTGAGCGTGGGGTCGGCGTCCATGACGCTGACCTGCCAGACAAGCTCTGCACTCTGCTTGTCGCGGGTCTGGACGAAGCGCCCGTTGGTCGAGGCGTCGAAGTCCTTGACGGGCTCGACCTCGCCCACGATGTAGCAGCCGTGCGGGAAGACCATGTCGAACGTGACGGGGATGTGACCTTGCAGTGCCATGAGGCTTGCTCCTAGCTAGTCGTCTTGTCGCTAACTCGTCTTGTCGAGTTGTCATGAAGAACCCCGCCTGCGAGCACTCGACAACACAAGTTGGAGACATTTTTCTTGAGGGCAGGCGATGTGCGGGCGCTATGCGGAGAATTGCGCCAGTTTGTCCAACAGAAAGAGAGCGTGATGGCTCAGCGGATGTCGGCCCAGGAGGCGGTTCTCAGCCTGATGTCTTTGGCATTCATCGAGATCAGGTATCTGGCACGGATGAGGCAAGTCCATAGGTCTGTTGATGAGGATTTCCCTGCTGATTTCATCGAGCAGATTCGACTCATTGCCGACCTATGCCACAATCTTCCCGGCGACTTCAGCGCACGAGGAAAGAGAGAACGCGAACGACGCGCTACCGCGAGTCTGAAATTCTTCCTGCGACGGCCGGAGAGCCACCACAGTCGGTGGGTGAAGGAACACCTGACGGAGCTGGGATACGACTACTCACATCTGCTCGAACCTCAAAGCGAGTAGGAGTCTTCCAACTCGTGCAGGTCTCCGGGCAGCACTAGGTCCACAACAAGCACGGGCCGACCTCCACCGTTGAACACGCTGGCCAGCACTCCGAGAACCGGCGCGCTCTTGCGAATCTCCATGAGCTTGGCTTCGTCTGTTGAAGGGTGCCTGGCGCTCAGTCGTTCGACGACGTGTTGAAGTTTGAGCCCCTTGCTCGCTCGGAGATGTTCCCTGATGCCGGCGGTGAGAGGCTGCGCCTCGCCGAGCTGCGTTCCCTCGGACTGATGCACCGGACACCACACGGTGAACAGGTCCGTAGGTCGCTCGTCATCGCGGAACAGAACACGGCGCCGTACGACCGTAGATCCCTCCGGCACGTCCAACAGCTTGGCGACTGCCGCAGTGGCTGCCACTGACCCGGCGTCGATGACCGTGCTGTTCTCGTCGGCTTCCACACGGTCCAGGACGGCGCGGCCTGGACGGGGGTTCTGGCTGGACGCGCCCGGCGGGGTCGCCTTCACAAAGGATCCCTTACCGTGCTCCCGCTCGATGACGCCACGGAGCTGGAGAACTTGGAGGGCGCGGACGACAGTTGGACGGCTCACCTTGAAGTCTCGAACAAGCTGCGTCTCGGAGGGCAGCAGAGAGCCAGGTGGATAAGTCCCATCCGCGATCTTCTGCCTGATCGTCTGCACGATCTGGGCGTATTTCGGTGGCGCGAACTCTTCAGACGACATGACGACCATCCAACAACTCGACTTGTCGTAAAGCCTAGTTCGAGTTGGACAGCCTGTCGCCCCCTCAGCACAGGAAGCGTACGAGCTGGTGGAGGAAACCATCTGACTGCGCAACAGACAGCCCCTCCACCAGCACCAAGACGCGACGGAATGGCACCCCTGTACTCGCCAACCGCCGCGCCCGCCTAGCGAGCCTCACCATTGAGGAGGGCAATCCAGACGTCTTGCGCCTTCTTGGACGGCCAGCGATACGTCTCGTGAACCTGCTGTACCACCCCATCGAGACGCGTAGTCCGACGGATGTAGGCAAGTCCACCCTCGCGACACCGTTCGTAGACGGTGTCCTCGCACTCGCAGGTGTACTCGATCACGCGCGGTGGACCCTGCTCGCGGACTACCTCTCCCCAGACCAGACGCATGTGGTTCGGCCGAGGCGGACCAACATGAGGCGCGAAACAGCCGACATAGATGTTCACAGCAGCGCACCCGCCCGTCCGGTCCCGCTGCACCGCCAGCAGTCATCGCGGTGTCGATCATCGGGAGCGGCATCGCCTGAGCTCTTCCCGGCCACCACCACGGCCCGGCGGAGGCTGATGTACTTCCAGCCTCGCCCTGAGCAGGAGTTACACGACGCAGTCATGGAACGAGGATTGCCCGAGGACTTGTCACGTCTCGATCGCTCCCGAGTACCGTCTGTAATCGACTCATCTCTTTTCGTCTCCTCTTTGTCTCGTCCGAGCCCGTCTCTGTCGCTAACCTGGGCCTATATGGCACCCCAGCCCGAGGCGCGGATCATGACTGACCAGCCGATCCTGTTGAAGACCCTCCTCACGCAACGCCACTGGCAGACCTACAGCACGTTCTGTAAGGAGTACGACAAAGCCGCCAAGAAAGTGGACCCGTCGTTGCAGGGCGGTTGGCCGAGCCGAGCACAGCTCCACCGATGGCTGAACGGGGAACTCAAGGGCCTGCCGTTCTCAGGCCACTGCCGCGTCTTGGAAGCGATGTTCCCAGGCAGATTGGCACATGAGCTGTTCACCACGACCGCCGTCGAGATCCCGGCACAGAGGACAGAACCAGAACCAGCCAGAAGCGCCGGCCCCGGCACCGACGCCTGCCCCATGCCGCAGATGGCCGACGTGACCGCTGTCTTCAGTAGCCGCTCGGCCTTCTCCTCGGCATACCCGGCCTCGTCGATGTTCGACGACTCCAAGGAGATCAACGCAGCAGGCCTGTCGCTCAACATCCTCTGCCAGAGCTACCCCGATCACCAGCTCAAGCGTCTGCTCGACTCCGGGACCCGCATCCGCTGCCTCTTCCTCGACCCGAAGGGCCACGCGATCCGCGCCCGCGAAGCAGAAGAGGGCTACACCGACAGCACCCTGACAACCCTCACAGCGCTCAACATCAGCATGCTGACCAGGCTGCGCGATCGGCTCGACACCACGTCAGCCCAGCGCCTCGAACTCCACGTCTACGACGAGACGATCCGATTCAATCTGATCATCGTGGACCGGGCGTTTTGCGTGGTCCAGCCATACCTACCGCAGGCACGCGGAGTCGATTCACCTACGTTTGTGATCACAGACAACACCGCCGCGGAGGGGCTGTTCCCCATCTTCGACCAGGTGTTCAGGGATATGTGGGAGCGGAGCAAACCCGTATGACCATCGACGCCAGGACTCTTCTCCCCATCGCTGAGCGCGCCGTGTCCATCGCGAGCGAGATCATCCGTACCAAGGTTCCCGGCGTCATCACGGCCAAGGGAGACCGGGACATGGCGACGGAGGTGGACTACGCCGCAGAGCATGCCGTACGGGAGTTCCTAATCCGCGAGACGCCCGAGATCGGATTCCTGGGCGAGGAGGAAGGCGTCGGCCACCTGGGCGACGGCCTGATGTGGGCGCTGGATCCCGTGGACGGAACAGCCAACTTCCTGCACGGCATCCCGCTCTGCGGTGTCTCCCTCGGGCTGATCGACAAGGACACGCCCGCAATCGGAGTGATCGACCTGCCGTTTCTCAAGCTTCGCTACTCGGCGGCCGAGCATGTTGGCGCTAGCGCCAACGGATCTGCCATCCAGGTGAGCGATGCCCGCGAGTTGCAGACCGCGATCGTGGCGCTCGGTGACTATGCCGTGGGGGAGAACGCCGATGAGCGGAACCGGCCACGGCTTGCCCTGACCCAAGAACTCGCCGCTCGCGTCCAGCGAATCCGAATGTTCGGCTCAGCCGCGATCGATCTCGCCTGGGTGGCAGACGGCAAGATCGACGCCAACATCATGCTCAGCAACAACCCGTGGGACACCGCAGCAGGAGTCGTCATCGCCCGAGAAGCCGGAGCGACAGTGGTCGATCTCGACGGCAGCCCACACAGCATGAACGCTCACGCGACCATAGCAGCAAGCCCCAAACTCGTGGCCGACCTCGTGGAACTCATCGCTGAGGCGCGCAAGGCCGTGGTGCTCGACCGGAACATTGCCGAATAGCTCTTGTAGGTATCAAGCGCCGGCGCGGCGCGCCGCCGTACAGCGGCCCGTCGCTTGCCCGCCGCCCGGGCATGCGGCCTGGGGGCCGGTCCCGGGCGGCAGCAGCACGGACCGCCACGCCGATCGTGGCGCCCGCCGTACTGAGCAAGCTCACCGACCCCAGCGTCACGCCGCCGCACGAATGCAGCCCTACGATCGCCACGCGTGGGCTGGCCTCAGGTAGTGGCTGAGGGCGATCGACGATCCGGTGCTTCGTTCCTCAGCACCGGCTCACCGGATAGCGGTGTCCTCAGGTCGCGAAGCCAAGCATGTGGCTGCTGACTCGGTCGTGTCGTCGTAGGTAGACAGCGAGACAGCGGATCGTCTGTGCGCCCTTTCGGGATTTGACTGCTGCCCATACTCTGTGCCCTAGCAAGAACGATCATGCATCGAAAGCGGGGCATCAGTGAGCTTCGGTGTGGTCTTCTACCGGGCTGGGCTGGCGTTCTCGGCCAGAACCCGGTGAGGAGCTGAATGCCCTACGGGTCAGCTCAGCAGCCGTACCACCCGGCGTAGGCGTCCCACTTGCCGTCCTTGGTGAATTCTGCGCTCTTGCCCTTGTTGATCGTGGTGCACTTCGAGTCGGGCATAAAGGCCCCCCTCCAGTCCACCTTGAGCTTCTTCTTGCTGGCGCAGTTGTTCGTGATCTTCACCCAGTGGTGATAGTACTTTCCGAAGGCGGTCTCCTCGTAGAAGGTCCTCCCATGCTGGACATTGACGCAGGAGGGCGCGGCGTTGGCCGCCGGAGCGGCGGCGGCCGGTGTGGCGACAGTCATGGTGAACATAGCTGCCGCCACAGCTGCGGCTCGGATGAAGGCACGGGAATCCATCGTTCTCCTTGGGGATATCGCGGCGATTTTGGATGCTGCCGGTTGGGCAGCAAGAAACGCCCGCCACATGCGGGTTGTTGACACGGCCAACGCTAGTGAGGGGCGGTATATCGCGGGTATGGCAGTGATTCGGGCAAGGCCAGGCCGGATACCCGCTTCGTCGACCTCGACCACGCTCAACCGCTACACGCACGCGTCGCCCGAGGGTCTGTAGTGCCGAGTCAACAATCGCCTCTGGAGTGGATCTCCAGCTCAGGGAGGGGGAAGTGCTCAAGATCGGCGGGTCCTAATGGGGCCGAGGCGGGCGGGGTGCGCGCAGTGCGTTTCAATCCCAGGTCGGAGAGCTGATACTCGTGCCAGATGCGTGCCAGAACGAACGGCAGGTCAAGGTCATTCAGGGCCACTCACGGCCACTCGTCGCGGTCTGACCAGGAGCCCCGTTCTCCCCGCTCAGGACACCAAGATCAGTAGCCGGTTCCCAAGCTGACAGCGCGGGTTCGATTCCCGTCACCCGCTCCAACTGCTTGGTTGAGGTGGAAGCCTGGTCATCCCGCCCACCATCGACCCGGGACAAGCCGAGCAGACCAGGGCCACGGGGCAAGGTCGTTCGTCCGGCGGGGCGCTCCATCTTGACCCCGTTGCTCTGGCCCGCTTCCCCTCGGGCGGGTCGACGGCAGACGGATGATCAGGCGGGCGGGGTACGCGCGTCGCGCGGGAAACACCAGGTCGCGGGCTGATCGTCGTGCCATTAGGGTGCCATTGAGGGCGGTGGCGAGGGGTCAACCACGGTCACTCACGACTGGCCTCAGCTCCAGGCCAACGCGTCTACGAGCCAAGATCCCTGCAATTCCCAAGATGGCAGCGCGGGTTCGATTCCCGTCACCCGCTCCAATCGCTTCCGGGCCTCACTGCGTGGGCCTTCCACTTGGGGCGCTTCACGCCTTGGTGTTCCAGATTGTGCCTCCCATGGGGTTCCGCCCCCTTCGACCCCCGGACAGGCCTGCCCGCTTCGCTCGCCCTCCCTGCCCGTTGCCTGGTTACCCGGTGGGCTGGCTGATACCCGCACCCGAACGAGCCTCGCTGATCGCTCGAATGGCACCTCTGTCCGCGTACGACCTCGCTCGACGATGGTCGTACGACCTCATATATAGGTGAGGCCTTCTTCTTCCCCACGCTCTCCATCATGGACATCCCTCCAGGGACAAACCCCTGATCTCGGATGTCCGTCAAACCGGATCAAGCCCGGTACGTCCTTGGCTGACGGTGTGAGGTGTGGAAACCGCCGTTATTCGTTCTTCCTCCGCAAAGCCCGGCCGGAAAGCTTCACCAAAGCTGGAAGTGTTACGGCTGGTCGCCATTGGAGAGCTACGCTCCCCCTTTGCCGGGCTCCTGTACGAAGGCCGGTGGACCGAGCTAGTAGCGATCAGAGAGGGGAGGCATCATGGCACAGCCGCCCTACCACGCCGGGCCCGGTGCGTGGCAGCCGCAGGGCCAACCGCGCCATGCCGGCAGCGGGGCGCAGAGCGGATACGGGAATGCGCGGCAGCCGCAACCGCCCTATCCGTTCGGTCCGCCATATGCGTCTGGGGGGCCACCGCCCCCGCGGCGGCGCATGAATTCGGGGTGTACGGCGGCGCTGTTGGGCGTCGCAGGGCTGCTGATAGCCGCCTTGGTGATCGTCGTCGGCTTCGTGGCGGTGTCGAAACTGCGGGGCGATGCCCGTCCGATCGCACGGGGAGACCGCACCGCCTCTCCGGAGCCCAAGCGGGACATGGCCGAGGGCGGCGCCAAGCTGAAGACGGTCGAGCGCGACGGCTACGACGAGCTGAAGGGGGAGGAGGCGGAGGGGATCGCCGATCCTGGGCCGTTGGTGGCGAAACCCGGCCGCCCGCCGCACCGGTACGCCGGCTCGCCGGTCATCTCAGCCTGCACTCTGCTGACGTTCGCCGATCTGAACAAGCTCGGGCTGCTTCTGCACCCCAATCCCCTGATCGGATCGTACCGGCGCTCCTACTTCGACGGGCAGGGCAATGGCCCGATCGAGAAGGGCGGGCTGTTCGTCCCGACCGACGCGCCGAACAGCTGCAAGTACGTGCTGTGGCCGAAGTCCCCGGTGGAGATCGCGGTTTTTCAGGAGAGTTACACCAGTTCCCGCGCCATGGACTACTCCTTCGAGCGCTACAGCACGAGGCCGGCGATCGGCGCCGTGACAGTTCGGGAGCGCAAGCGCAGCTCGAGCCAGGTGAACGAGACCATCGACCACCTGCACTACGTTCTACGGCTGAGGAAGACGGTCGTGCAGGTGGAGTTGTCGCTACAGCGCGGACCCCGGCAGGAGAAGCTCAGGCGGGGGCTGCTGGAGACGATCGCCGGCAACCTGGTGGAGCGCTCGGCGGATCCGGCGGGCATTCCTTCCATCGCCTATGACAGCCCTCTGATCACCGCGAAGCCGGCGCCCGCGTGCGCCCTCATCGATGCCAAGGACTTCCGGACGCTGTTCCGCTGGCCGGCTGCGCCGTTCGTCGGGGAGGAGTTCGGCAGCGCGGCCGGCAGGACGAACTTCAGTATCGGCACGAGCATTCCCGACCAGAACGAGTACGCCTACGTCTACACACGGTGCGAGCGGAGCACGGGGCATAATTACCTCACCGACCGATACAAACTGCAGGTAGAGGTCATCAGCTACATGGCCGATGCCGCGCCTGCGCACTCTATCGGGTTCACCAGACCGCTCGACGGCGGGCAGCCACTGACCCGTTCCGCGGGCGAGGAATCGTACTGCGTGACCCGGCCCTATGCCCGATCGGCCGGCGCGCTGGTGTTCCGGAAGGGGCGATTCCTGGTGACGCTGTCGATGACTCAGCCCGATGATGTTCAGCGCGTGGATCCGCGCGAGCGATGCGCGCGCATCGCCTCCGTGGCGCAGCGGGTGGCCGGGAGACTCTAAGGCCCCTGCCCCGGAAGGCACGTCGATCGCGTGCTGCGGCTCGTCGCAACCGCTGATGCGAACGTTTCCGAGTTCGACGACCGACTCGCCTGCTGCCGAACAGCGAATACCAAGCCCATCGGCCGTTCGGGCGCGCGCGATCCGACGTGTGGCTCTTAGTGGGCGTTTGATTTGTAGGTGTTCGTCCTAGTACGTTCCTCGCCAGGTTGGGGTGGATTCGTCGGTGATGCGCTTGCCGGCATTGTCGATCACCGCTATGTGGATCACGGCCTCGGAGCTGGCGGGCAGGGTCTCGTAGGCGCGGGCAAGGCGGCGGTGAAGCATGAGCCGGCCGAAGGTGCGCTCGATCACCCAGCGTCGCTCGAGGACGTGAAAGCCACGGGTTTCGGGGCCGCGATGGACAACCTCGGCGATCTTCTTCGCGGCGTCGGTGCCCTGTGAGGCGGTCGGCGGGTTGGTGGAGGTTGTGATCGTCTGGGTGTCGATGACGGCAGCGGTGGGTTGGGGGTCGCGTCCTTGCTTGACGCGGGCCAGGCCGGTGAGGTCGTAGTTGGGCTGGGCGAAGATGCCCTCATCGCGCCGGGCGGCGTAGGAGGAGTAGACGGTGCCGTGGGGTGGGAAGTCGTGCGGGAGGTAGGCCCAGGTGACGCCGGTCCGGTTCAGATACAAGATCGCGTTGAAGATGTCTCGCAGGTCAGTGGGCGCGGGTGCGCCGGCTGGACGGCGGTCGAGCCGGGCCTCGCCGGTGACGTTTCCGATGCTCGGATTCTGGACGTCGGCTCCTGGTGCCCACGTCGTCGGGATCGAGGGCAGCGCCACGCTGCTGCGGCATGCGCGAGCGCGCCTGAACGGTCACGCGGAACTGCGTCTCCACGATGTGGAAGAGCCGCTCGACTTGCCGTGAGACTGCGGCGTCCCTGATCGTCGGACCGGCACTGATCAGGGCGATAACATGATGTTCGTGGCGGATTGGGTGCTTCGACCGGCTTTGGCGGTAGATGTCGAGGCGGTGGCCGAGTTGCGGGCCGTGGTGTTGCGGCCGGATCTTGAGCGGCTCGGGCGATACGACGAACAGCGGGTGCGGCAGCGGCTGCGGGACGGGTTCGCGCCGGCGCACACCTGGATGATCGAGGTGGACGGCGCCCTGGCCGGCTGCGTGGCGCTGCGGCCGGCGGAGGACGCTTACTGGCTGGAGCACTTCTACCTGGGTCCGGAGGTGCAGGGCAGGGGTATCGGCACTGCTGTTCTGGGCGGGCTGCTGGAACGGTGTGATCGCGAGGGCGCCGTGGTTCGGCTGAACGTGCTGCAGGGCAGTCCGGCCCGCCGGCTGTACGCGCGGCACGGGTTCACGGTCGAGACCGAGGATGAGGTGGACGTGTTCATGGTGCGTCACCGGCACCCCGCCTCGGCCGGTGATCGGCCGGCGGAAATGGGGTCCGGCGGCCCTCATCCATGATGCGGCGGTCGAGGGGCTGGTGGTCGGCTGACCGTACGTTCGGCTGGACGAGTGCGAAGTGGATGCGCGGGGGCGCCGGTGGTTGTCGAGGATTCCGCGGCTGCCGTTGACTAGGGCTGGTTGGCCTTCCACTCGTGGGCGAGGGTCGCGTACACGCATTCGGTGCCCCAGCGATCGCCGTCGAGATGGCTTTCGACGAGGCGGGCCTCGCAGCGCATGCCGAGGCGTTCGCAGACGTTCGCGGAGCCGGTGTTGAGCGCGTCGAGGCGGGCGAAGAGCCGGTGGGTGCCCAGGTCGGCGAAGGCCAGTGAGGCGACGGCGAGCGCTGCTTCCGTCGCGTAGCCCCGGCCGCCGTACGCGGGGTTGAAGATCCAGCCGATCTCGGTCTGGCGCGCCCGCGTGTTCGCCAGCTTCAGCACCACTTCGCCGATCACCGTCGCATCGCCGGTCCGGCAGACCGCGATCACCAGGTCATCGCCGTCCTCGGTCCACGCCTGGTCGGCAGCGCGCCGGGTCAGGCTCTCCGCGCACTGCTCGCGGGTGAGCGGCGGACGGTAGAGGTAGCGGGCCACCTCGGGGAGGCTCTGGTACGCGTACAGGTCATCGAGGTCGTCCAGCCTGAACCGGCGGAGGGTGAGCCGTTCGGTGGTGATAGGCAGGGAGAGTGCGGTCATCGGCTGGGTGTCTTCCATTCGTCTGGGGTCGCGTCAGCCTAGTCGATCGCGTGATGCCCGAATTGGGTGCATGCTCCACGATCCCCGCCCTTGGGGGGCTGTGGAGGTCGGGCATGGCTGGTGAAGGGTTGGGACGGGTTCTGCTGTGGAGGGTGCGCCTTGACAGGCAGCCGTTTGGCTGCCTAAATGGAAAGGCAGCCAAACAGCTGCATATCGACCAGCGGCGACACGGGTACGAGGGCGGGCATGGACGAGGTGTTCAAGGCGCTGGCTGATCCGAGCAGGCGCGCGCTGCTCGACTCGCTCAACGCCCGCAACGGGCAGACGCTGCGCGAACTGTGCGCCGGACTCGACATGGCCAGGCAGTCCGTCAGCAAGCACCTCGCGGTGCTGGAGGAGGCCGGGCTCGTCACCACCGTACGGCGGGGCCGGGAGAAGCTGCACTACCTCAACGCCGCGCCCGTGCACGAGATCGCCCACCGGTGGATCAGCCGCTACGACCGGGCCAGGGTCGAAGCCCTGGCAGACCTGAAACTCGCTCTGGAGGACGCCCCGATGGACGCGCCGACCTTCGTCTACACCACCTACATCCGCACCACCCCGCAGAAGCTCTGGCAGGCGCTGACCGAGCCCGCCTTCACCCGCCGCTACTGGGCCACGGAGTTCACCACGGACTGGGCCCCCGGCTCGCCGATGACCTGGGACAACCACGGCGTGCTGATCAGCGACCCGGAGCAGGTCGTGCTGGAGGCAGAACCGTACAGCCGGCTCTCCTACACCTGGCACGCGATCACCCCGGAGCTCGCCAAGCGCTTCGAGTGGGACGACGAGATGCTCGACCGGTTGTCCGGCGAGCCCCGTTCGAAGGTCACCTTCACGATCGAGGAGTCCGGGCAGGTCGTGAAGCTCACCGTAGTGCACGACGGCTTCGAGCCCGGGTCGATGCTGGCCGAGATGGTCAGCCATGGCTGGCCGAACGTGGTGGCGAGCCTGAAGTCGCTGCTGGAGACCGGGGAGCCGCTGCCGGACGACTTGTGACCTCGACGATCAGACTGAGGCCGCCGTGGACCGGCGTCGTCGCGAACATCGGCGGAGCCCCTTTTCGGGCCCCGCCGAGTCGCGGCTTTCTAATCACTGAGTGGAGGGGAGCCGCCGGTCAAGGTGTGGTGAACAGCCACCATTGCGGGGTGCCGTTCTGCGCGCAGAAGTACGACACCCACTGGCCGGCCTGCTGTCCTTGGTTGCCGGACACCCAGCAGACCTCGTAGCTGGCGTAAGGGCCGTAGACGGACTGGGCCGTCGCGGGAGTGGCGGCGACGCCCAGCGCCAGGCCGGTGGCTGCGACGAGGCCGGCGAGCAGACGAGCTCGATATCTCATGATCGTTCCTTTCGCGTGATGTCGTTCGCCGGACGCGCGCGCGGGGAGGGGTCGGGCCGCTGCACGATCGGGTGATCGGGGCTGGGTCAGCAGGCGATGTGGAGGGAGAACGGGCGGTCGTCGTCGACGGTCCTCGGGTGCGGGGCGGAAGGGGTGGCCGTGCGGACGAAGAGCGTACGCGGGCCGACGGCGCCGACCAGGATCGATGAGCTGCCCGGCCCGGGGTCGTTGCCGCCGTTGGTGTTGATCGTGCCGGTGAGGGCGCAGCGGGTGATGTCGGCGCTCGTCGTCAGGTTGTAGCGTCCCTGGCCGAACTTGTTGACGTTGCCGATGCCCGATGCGGCGAGCAGGGCGCCGTTCGCGGCCACTTTGGCCCAGAACGTCGTTCCCGCGGCGGCCCGCTGGGCGGATGCCTCCTGCGCCGCGGCCCCCGAGACGGTGAAGATGCCGCCGGCGAGAATGGCCGATGCCGCCACCGTCATGAACAGCCTGGTTGAGTTCCTCACTTCTGCCTCCTGTGGGAGTTGCCGCGGAATGGGATGAACTCTTGGGGCGGACATTGATTCTTCGGTCTATCCGTTTCTCTGTTTGTGAATTCGTGTCCGCCGGAGTTCCTGCATCCAAATGTGCAGCGTGGGCGTGGGTGAGGAAATCCCGAGCTTTGGGGGTTGCGGTCGGCTGGGATCCGTTGAGTGGGTGCTATTGGGGAGGAAGGGGGATGGCGGAGGATTACTTATGATTTTGGAGGTTTTGCGGCTTGGAATTCGGCGTACGGCTCAGCTGGAGGTGCTGGTCGTTCTGCGGATCCAGGTCCTGTAGGCCGCGGCGTCGGTCCACACGCCGGGGCCGACGCAGTTGGGGTCGGTCTTCTCGTCGCCGTCGCGGCTGGTGATGCCGACCAGCTCCCAGCGGCTGCCGAACCTGCGCACCACGGGGCCGCCGGAGTCGAGGATGCAGCTCTGCGCCTTCTTGGTGGGGTGCTGGGAGCAGATGTCGCTCGCGGTGTGGGTGGTCGGACGGGCGGTGCGTGCCCGCCGGGAGCACGAGACGCGAGCCGTACGGCAGGTGCTGACCGACGAGCGGTTGCGCATCGCGCGCGACCTGCACGACGGCGTCGCGCACAGTCTGAGCCTGATCACGGTCCAGGCGTCCGTGGCCCTCCACGTCGGCGACGAACGGTCCGGCGAGGCCCGCTCCGCCCTGACCGTCATCGAGGACACCAGCCGCGAGGCCGCCAGGGAGTTGCGGCGCATGCTCGGCCTGCTGCGCGCCGTCGACGACGACCCGCAGGACGCCGCGCAGTTGGAGCCGTGGGGTCGGTGGTGGTGAGTGTGGTGGGTCGTTGTGCCGCCGGTCGTGCGCATGGCGGGGGGTCGGTCGCCCCGCGTTGGTGGTGGTCGGTGTGGTGGGTCGTTGTGTCACTGGACGTGCTCATGGCGGTCGTTGGTCGCCCCCGCGTTGATGGTGGTCAGTGCGGCGAGTCGTTGTGTCGGCCGGTCATTTCTTCGATCAGGGCTTCGGCCAGGGTGTTCGTACGGTCCTGGTTGTCGTCCAAGGCGATGATCACGAAATTGGAGCCTCGGTCGGACAAACGGGCGAGTCGCGTGGTCAGGCCGGGCCAGCTGCCGCCGTGCTGGTAGATGCGGTGGCCTGCGTGTTCGCGGATGCCGAGGGCCCAGGCGTAGTCGAGTTCCGTGCCGTCGTCCAGGCGGCCGGGTGTCTGTAGGAGCGCGGAGATGCCGAGTTCGTCGTGTTCCAGTGCTTGGTTCCAGCGGATGAGGTCGGGGGCGGTTGACCAGGCGCCGCCGTCGCCGAGCGAGAGTGGCGCCGGGTAGTGCGGGTCGAGGGGTGCGGCTCCGGGGGGATGCGGGGGTGGGCCGGGCCAGAAGCGGGTGGCGGTCATCCCAAGCGGGGTGAACAGGTGGTCTCGGGCGAAGCCGGGCAGGGGGGTGGTCGCGGCGCGTTCGACGATGACGGCCAGGCAGACGTAGCCGGCGTTGCAGTAGCGGAACTCGGCTCCTGGCGTGCTCGCGAGGTGGTCGAGCCGGCTGAGCGCGTGGATGACGCCGGACGTGGTGTGGTCGAGGTTCGTGCGGTCCAGGTCGTCGAACTCGATGCCCGTGGGCAGGCCGCTCGTGTGGGAGAGGAGATGGCGCACTCGTACGGTGGCGGACCAGGAGGGGAGCTCGGGCATCCAGTGCGCCACGGTCGATTCGGTGTCCAGCCGGTCTTGACGTACGAGCAGAGCGGCGCAGGCTGCCGTCAGCTGTTTGGACAGGGAGGCGGTGTAGACGATCGTGCCGGGGGTGAGCGGTTTTCCGGCCAGGGTTCGTCCGCTGGTCACGAAGACGGGTGGGGTGCTGTCGTGCTGTACGCCGACGATGAGGGGGTCGTGGGCGCGGTAACCGGCTGCTCTGGTCAGCGCGGTGATTCGGTCATGGAGGCGGGATTCGGGGGATTGATCGGAGTGCGGTGGCATCGAGGCGAACCGGTCTTGCGGCGGTGGGGAGGTTCCGGCCGGTTCATGGGCTGTCGGCCCGCTGGACCTTTCGATCACCGGTTCATTATTCAAGCGGGTATGCCCGGATGTACATCGGCGGTTATCGCGGGTGTGGTGGGGGTTGGGTGAGGCGGGTTTCGACGTAGTGGTGGCTGTCGGGTGGGAGGGGGCGGGCGGTCAGGGCTCTGTGCAGGAGGTCCGCGTCGTACCCGTGGGCGGACAGGTGGTCGAGGAGGGGTTCGTAGCGGTCGGGGCGGTCGCGTAGGAGTTCGGTGGCCAGGCGTAGTTCCAGGCGGACCACGGGAACGTGGTGTGGGCCGCAGGGGATCAGGACGTGGTGTCGCCATGGGCCGACTCCTATGCACTCCAGCGCGTCGGAGTCGGTTTCCTGCTCGACCGTACTGATCTCCACCTGGACGCCGTGCACCTCGTACCTGGTGAAGTACTGGGAGCTTTCTGGGATCCAGGTCGGCGGGTACAGGCAGGGGTGGGAGGAGAGGGCGGCGGCGAAGGTGTTCACGTCTTCGCGCCGTGACACCAGGAGGTCGACGTCGCCGGTGGGGAGGTGGACGCCCTGCAGCAGGGCGGCGCTGGTGCCGCCGACGCGGTAGGGAGGGGCGCCGCCCGTAGCCGCCAGGGCAGTGAGGGCTGTGAGGGTCGTTGACAGGGCCGAAGATCGGGCCAGCCCTCTACGGACCCGTCCCCGCGAGCACTTGAGCCTTTGCCAGCAGGCTCTCAGGTGAGATCGGCCGGGAGAGGCCCACCTTCGTCGTCTCGGTCAGTGGTGGTGGGCGGGGGTGGGTTCTGGGGCCGGGTTCGTGGGTTGGTGGGCGAGGCGGCTGGGCCACCAGGCGCGTGCGCCGAGGTCTCGTACCAGTGCCGGGACCAGGAGCGAGCGCACCACGAGGGTGTCGAGCAGGACGCCGACGGCGACGATGAAGGCGATCTGGACGAGGAAGGCCAGGGGGATCACCACCAGCGCGGCGAACGTGGCGGCGAGGACGACTCCGGCGGAGGTGATCACCCCGCCTGTGGTGACCAGGCCGCGCAGTACGCCCTCGCGGGCCCCATGGCGGGCGGTTTCCTCGCGTACGCGGGACATCAGGAAGATGTTGTAGTCCACGCCCAGCGCGACCAGGAAGACGAAGCCGTACAGCGGCACCGACGCGTCGCTGCCGGTGAAGCCGAGCACGTGCGGGAGGACCAGGGTGGAGATGCCGAGGATGGCCAGGAAGTTGAGCGCCACGGTGGCCACCAGCAGCACGGGCATCGCCAGGGAGCGCAGCAGGACGATCAGGATGAGCAGGATGATCGCCAGGACGACGGGGACGATGAGCAACGTGTCCTGTTTCGCGGTTTCTGTGGTGTCGTAGCGCTGGGCGCTGTAGCCGCCGACCAGTACGCCGTCCTCGCCGTGCAGGGTGGCGCGCAGTCGCTGGACGGTGTCCTGGGCGGCGTTGCTGTCCGGGGCGTCACGCAGGGTGGCCTCCACCAGGACGCGTCCGTCGACCACCTTGGGATCGTCTCCCGGGCGGCCGCTTGCGCTCACGGTGGTGGCCTCGGAGACGCCCTTGACGGTGCGGGCCTTGTCGATGATCGCCGCAGTCCGGTCGGCGGGGGCGACGATCACGGCGGGCTGTCCTGAGCCGCCGGGGAAGTGCTCGCTCAGCGCCGCCTGTGCGGACACGGACGGCGCGTCGTTCACGAACGTCTCGTCCAGCGGTACGCCCCTGGCGTTGAGCTGGGGCGCGAGCAGGGCGAGGGCGACGAGGGGGAGGACGGAGGCCACCCAGACGAGGCGGGGGCGGCGGTCGACCAGCGCGCCGACCCGGCTCCACAGCCCGTGCGCGCCCGCGCCGGACGGGCGGGGCCGGGCCGGCCACAAGGCGGCGCGGCCCAGCAGCACCAGGGCCGCGGGCAGGAACGTGAGGGCGCTGAGCGCCGCGCAGGCGATGCCGATGGCGCCCACGGGGCCGAGCGCGCGGTTGTTGGTCAGGTTGCTGAGCAGCAGGGCGAGCAGGCCCAGCGCCACGGTGGCGGCGCTGGCCACGATCGGCTCGACCGAGCGGCGCAGCGCGATGCGGCCGGCCTGGTGGCGGTCGGCGCCGGCGGCCAGTTCTTCGCGGAAGCGGGCGGTCAGCAGCAGCGCGTAGTCGGTGGCCGCGCCGATGACCAGGATGAACAGGATGCCCTGCACCTGGCCGTCGACGCGGACGATGTCGCGGTCGGCCAGGAAGTACACCACGGCGCACGCCAGCCCGAGCGCGAAGACCGCGCCGGAGATGATGATCAGCGGCAGGAGCACGCTGCGGTACACGGCCAGCAGGATGATCAGTACGGTGATCAGGGCGACGCCGAGCAGTACGCCGTCGATGCCGGCGAAGGCGTCGGACAGGTCGGCCCGGGTCGCCGCGGGGCCGCCGAGCCGCGGTTTCAGGCCCTCGACCGGCAACTTCGCGCCGATCTGCTCCAGGGCGTCGCCGAGCTGGCCGCCGCTGAGGCCGGGGCTGAGCTGGACGACGCCCCGCAGCGCCCGCTTGTCGTCGGAGCCGAAGGCGGGCGTGGGCGTGCCGACGACGCCGGGCGTGCCGGGCAGGGCGGCCAGCGCGCGGGTGGCCTCGGCCTGCTGTTCGGGGGTGACGTTCGCGCCGCTGGACGTCCACACGACGATGAGCGGTTGCGTGTCTCCCTGGCGGAACTTCTCCTGTGTCTCCAGGACGCGTGTGGACTCCGCGCTCTCGGGCAGGAAGGCCGCCTGGTCGTTCGTGGAGACCTCGGTGAGCTTGCCGGCGAACGGTCCCGCCCCGCCGCCCACGGCCAGCCAAGCCAGGACCAGCAGCGCCGGGACGAGCCAGCGGATCGATCGCCGCGCCATGAGTCGCCCTTCCCTTATTGCTCAATCATTGAGATTCTTAATTATTGAGTTAATGTAGCATGGCTCCATGGACGGCGGCGGGGAGGGGGACATCGACCTGAGGTCGTTCGCGACCCGGTTGCGCCGGATGACCGCCGAGTTCAACCGCATCGCCCACGAGTTCGCCAACGAGCAGAGCCTGCACACGACAGACGTTCAGGCGCTGATCAAGATCTTTGACGCTCCGACGCCGATCACCCCGGGCAAGCTGCGCGACGAGCTCAATCTCACGTCAGGTGCGGTGACCGCGTGCCTCGATCGGCTGGAGCGGGCCGGGCACATCCGCCGGGTCCGTGACGCGCACGATCGGCGCGTCGTTCATCTGCACTATCGCGACGCGGCCAAAGAGCTGGCCGCCGCCTTCTTCCGGCCGCTGGCCGGCAGCACCGAGAGCGTGTTGGGGCGGTTCAGCCCCGACGAGCTGCGTACCGTGGCCGCTTTTCTCGATGCGATGAATGAGGAGCTGGGGGTGTTGCGGTCCGCGCCGGGCCCGGGCTGATCTGATGCTCCCCTCAGGATGGGTTCGGTGCTCGGGCGTCCCTGTTACGGCTGGTCCGGGGTGCTGTCGGTGGCGAGGTGCTTGACGAAGCGGTTGAGCGCGTACGGGCTCCGGCGCTCGTCCTACGGCCCGGGATCGGTGGGTCGTGGCATCATCCGCCCATGGAAACCCGGATGTTCTTCGTTCGCCATGGCGATTCGCACCACAAACGGGACGGCGTGGTGGGTGGTCCGGAAGGGTGTCGTGGGCTTACCGATGAAGGTCGTGAGCAGGTCGCGCTGGTCGCACGCCGGCTCACCGCCGATCTTGGTGCGGGGAAAGTGGCGATTTACACCTCGCCGCTGCCGCGTGCCGTGGAGACCGCCGCCGTGATCTCGGCCGCCGTCGGTCTGCCCGCCGTACCGGATTGCGGCCTCTGTACGTGGCACACGCCGGCCGGGGCGGACGGCCTCAAGCAGGAGGAATTTCTCGAACGGTTCGGCGTCGAGGGCGGCGGGCTCTACCGGCCATTCCAGCGGGGGAACGAGACCTGGGCCGAGATGGTGACCCGGACCAGCCGTACCATCACCGAGCTCGCCCACCGTCACCACGGGCAGAGCGTCGTTCTCGTCGGTCACGCCGAGACGGTCGAGATCTCCTTCAACGCCCTCGGACTGTTGCCGATCTACCGCTCGTTCGATCTGACGGTGGCCCCGGGCTCCGTCACCGAATGGAGCACCGGCGAGGATCCATCGCGGTGGGCGCCGCCGCGATGGACGCTGCGCCGGTTCAACGTCGTTCCCGAGGAGGCCGATCGGTCATAGACGGCGGCCGATGGTGAGGACGGCCGACCAGTGGCGGGTGAGGCGTCCGTCGGGGCGGGCGGCGAGCAGGCGGCGGATCTCCTCGTAGAGATGACGGCGGCGGTCCGGGTCCATGGCGATGTGGCCGGAGAACGTGTCGAGCAGCGCGATGTACTCGTCGGCCGTGTATCGCAGGCCCCAGACGTACGGCCGTCGTTCGACGACCGTGAAGAGGCCGGAGTCGTGGAGCTCGGCGGCCGTGTGGTCGGGCTGGATCTCGGGCGGTGGCCATGGGTCGCCGGGCCCCTCGCCCAGTGCGTCGTAGACCTGCTGGATCTCGGTGAAGAACGGGTCGAAGTCCGGGGGGAACGCGTGGTCGGCGTTCCACCCGGCCAGGTGGCCGCCGTGGTCGAGGAGGGAGGCGGCCTTGGCGTACTTGATCTTCGGGTCCACCCACTTCCAGGCCGTGGCCGCGTACACGAGGTCGAACCGGGCATCCGCCGGAGGCTGCCAGTCCTCGAACGACGAGGTGATGACCGAGACGGCGGGGAAGTCGGCGAGGTGGTGCCGTGCTTGTGCGGCGAGGGCGGTGCCGAGCTCGATCGCGGTGATGCGGAAGCCCGCGCGGGCCAGCGGCAGCGTGGCCTTGCCCGGGCCACAGCCGACTTCGAGCAGGTGGGTGCCCGATCTGCCAGGCCCGCCTGATTCGCCAGGTCCGCTCGGTTCGCCTGGTTTTCCTGGTTCGATGCCTGTGACCGTGAGGAGGTGGGAGTAGAGGTCGGACGGGTAGTCGGGGCGGGCGTGCTGGTAGGTGGTGGCGGCGTGGTCGAAGGTGCGGCGAAGAGGGTCGACGGGCATGCGCCCATCCTGGCAGCCGGGCGGATCCGCCTCCGCCGGATTTATCGCGGGTCGCGGAGGGGGTGCGGCTCGCTCGCGTGCGCCGGCGTCGCCGGCCGCCGGTCGTTGGTCGCGGGTCGTCGGTCGCTGGTCGCCTTCGCCGTTGGCGTCGGCGTCGTCGGCGGGGGTTCCGTCAGTCGCGCGTGATGCGGGTGCCGATGTCCTCGCCCTCGCAGATCGCCGTCATCGCGCCCTTCGCGGCCACGTTGAAGACGTGCATGAGGAGGCCCTGCTCGTTGGCGAGCACGAACGCACTCTCGTCCATCACCTTGACGCCCGCCGCCAGCGCCTCCCGGTAGGTGAGGGTGGTGTAGCGCTTGGCGTCGGGGCTCAGGTTGGGGTCGGTGTCGTACACGCCGTCCACCCCGCGCTTGGCCACGAGCAGGGCGTCGGCGTCGAGTTCCAGGGCCCGCTGGACGGCGGGATAGTCGGTGGTGACGTAAGGCTGGCCGATGCCGCCGGCCAGGAGCACGATCAGGTCGCGGCGCAGGTGCCGGTCGGCCCGGAGCCTGATGAACGGTTCCGCGACGGTCTGCATGGGCACGGCGGTCATGACCCGTACGTCCGTCTCCGAGCGGGCGGTCAGGACGCCGCGGAGCATGAGCGCGTTCATGACCGTGCCGAGCATGCCGATGTTGTCGGCCTCCGCGCGGCCGATGCCCCAGCCTTCGGCCATCCGGCCGCGGAAGTAGTTGCCGCCGCCGATCACCACGGCGATCTGCACGCCGAGCCGGTGCACCGCGAGGATCTCGTCGGCCAGCTGGGCCAGGCTGGCCGGGTCGACGCCGGTGCCCGCGGGGCCGGCCAGGGCCTCGCCGCTGAGTTTGACGACCACGCGTGAGTAACGGCGCATGATGCTTCCCTTCGCGGTCGCGCGCGCGGCGACCCGGTCAAGGATAGAAGGCGCGGCGGGAGTACTGGGAACATGGATCGGACGGTGCCGGGGAAGCAGGGGGATGGGCGGCGGTATGACGGTTCTCGATCGGTACGATCCCGTCGAACTCGGTGCGCGGCTGGCGCATGTCCGCTGGCTGGCGGGCGGCACCGGCGCGGGGAAGAGCACGCTGGCCAGGGTGCTGGGCGAGCGGTACGACGTGCTCCGCTACGACGGCGACCGGGCCGAGGCCGGGTACGTCGCCCGGTGCACCCCGCAGCGCCAGCCGTACATGTGCGCTTTGGTGCGGATGTCGAAGGAGGAGCGGTTCGCCGCTCGCACGCCGGAGGAGATCTTCCTGTCGATGCCGAGCCTGCACGGGGAGACGTTCGAGTTCGTGGTCGAGGATCTGCTCGCCCTGCCCGCCGACCGGCCGGTGCTCGTGGACGACTTCCGTACGCTGCCGAGGGAGGTCGCGCCGTTGCTGGAGTGGCGGGAGCAGGCCGTGTTCCTGCTGCCGACGCCCGAGTTCCGCCGACGGGCTCTGAGCGAGCGGTACGCCGATCCTGATCGTGCGCGGGCCAACTGGGGAGATGGTGATCATGCGGCCGCGCTGGCGGCGCGGCTGGGGCGGGATGAGTTGTGGGACGAGGAGGTACGCGGGCAGGCCCGTGAACGTGAGCTGGCCGTGGTGCGGGTGGACGGGTCGCGAGGGGTGGAGGAGTTGGCGGATGAGGTGGCCGCGATGTTCCGCCTGAGCGAAGGCGGATGAGCGGGGCCCTCTGAGCGGCGGCGGTTGAGCGCCTGAGGCTGGGCGAGGGGCATCAACCGATCGGTGGATGTCGGGGCGCGCGGGTGGCGGAGATTCTCGAGGCATGACAGCCATCGAGCTCAAGGCCCTGACCAAACGGTACGGCGACCGTACCGCCGTGGATGGGCTGACCTGCACGATCGAGCCCGGCCGGGTCACCGGATTCCTCGGTCCCAACGGCGCGGGCAAATCGACGACCATGCGGATGATCCTCGGCCTCGACCGCCCCGACGCGGGCAGCGCGTACGTGGGCGGGTGTCGCTACACCGATCTGCCGGCCCCGATGCGCGAGGTCGGCGCCCTGCTGGACGCCCGCGCCGTGCACGGCACGCGTACGGCGCGCGACCATCTGCTCTGGCTGGCGCACGCGGCGGGCCTCCCCGAGAGCCGGGTGGACGAGGTGCTGCGGCAGGTGGGGCTGGAGTCGGTGGCCCGCAGGCGGGTGCGGACGTTCTCGCTCGGCATGAGCCAGCGGCTCGGCATCGCGGCGGCGCTGCTCGGCGACCCGGCGGTGCTGCTGTTCGACGAGCCGGTCAACGGGCTCGACCCCGAGGGCGTGAAGTGGATCAGGGAGCTGATGCGCGGGCTGGCCGGTGAGGGGCGTGCCGTGCTGGTGTCCAGCCATCTGATGAGCGAGATGGCGCTGACGGCCGATCATCTGCTGATCATCGGCAGGGGGCGGTTGATCGCGGACGTGGCGACGGCGGACTTCGTCCGGCGCAGTTCGGGGGTGCTGGTGCGGGCGGACGATACGGAGCCGCTGGTCAAGCGCCTCGCCGGGGCGGGCGCGGACGTGCGGACGGAGGCCGACGGCGGGCTCGTCGTCGGCGGCATGGAGCCGGCAGAGATCGGGCGGGCGGCGCTGGCGGCGGGGGTGGCGCTGTCGGAGCTGACGCCGCGGCGCACGTCACTGGAGGAGGCGTACATGGAGCTGACGCGGGACAGCCTCGAATTCAAGGCGGTGGCGGCATGACGGCGCGGGTGCCGGGGTCCGGACAGGCTCGGGTTCAGGGTGGTGGCGGCATGATGGCGCGGGCGTTTAGGTGTGAATGGACCAAGTTTCGTACGGTTCCGTCCAACCTCGTCACGCTGACGGCGGCGGTGGTGCTCATGGTGGGGCCGGGCGCGCTCACCGCCTACCGCGCGGCGGAGGGGCACCAGGGGGTGTTCGACGCGGCCAACGCCAGTCTGTACGGCGGGTTCCTGTTCGCGCAGATGGTGGTGGGGTCGCTGGGGGTGCTGGTGGCCAGTTCGGAGTACGCCACGGGCATGATCCGTACCAGCCTGACCGCCGTCCCGCGCAGGGCGCGGCTGCTGGCCGCCAAGGTGATGATGTTCGGCGCGGTGGCGTTGGCCGCCGGGCAGGTGGCGAGCTTCGCGTCGTTCCTGCTCGGGCAGGTGGTCATCGGCGCGGCCGGTGCGCCCACGGCCTCGCTCGGGCAGCCGGGCGTGCTGCGCGCGGTCGCCGGGATGGGCGTGGTGTGGGCGCTGGTCGGGCTGGTCGGCGTGGCGCTGGGGTTTCTGCTGCGGGAGACGATGATCGCCACCACGGTGCTGGTGGCGATCAACTTCATCATTCCCATCATCGGCCCCAGGCTGCTGCCGGAGGCCGTGGGGGAGACGGTGATGACGTACTGGCCCATCGCGGCCGGGCTGCGGGTCGCCACGACCGTGGCCGACCCGGCGCGTCTCGGGCCGTGGGCGGGTCTGGGGCTGCTGGCCGCCTTCACCGCCCTGCTCCTGGCCGCGGCGTTCGCCGCGTTCAGGACCCGAGACGCATGAGCCCAGCCGTCGGCGTTCGGGCCCCGAGACGCGTGAGGTCAGCCGTCGGTCTTCAGAGCCCGAGACGCGTGAGGTCAGCCGGTCCGGTCGAGGTGCTGGTCGAGGAGGTGGAAGAAGGTGTCTCCGCGGACGATCTCGAACGCGTCGCTGAGCAGGGATCCGAGCTCGGCGATGTCACTCGGCGTCCAGTTCCAGGCGTTGATCGCCCCGGCGATGAACAGCGGCGACTTGCCGTCCCAGCCCTCGATCTTCTTGACCAGCGTGTCCCGGTACTCCTGCGCCTTGCCCTGCGGCGAGAAGTTCCCGATGACGGGCAGGCCCGCCGGATGGATCTGCAGGTCTCCCGACTCCCACGACTGGACGATGCCGCGCAGCGGGGTGTTCTTCCGGTACGAGGACACGATCCGCTCGTCGAAGGGCACCCAGCCGTTGCCCTCGGCGTTGCGGTGGTTGTAGGCGTAGACCAGGTCCATGCCCGTACGGCGCAGGAAGCGCCCGGTCAGCTCGGTGTAGGCGTCCACGTCCTTCTCGGGCCAGGAGCCCGGGTAGGTGTAGCCGGCTCCGGAGGGGCCGGCGATCAGCAGGTCATTGGCGGTGGCCGTGCGCTGGTAGTGGGAGAGCAGCGCCGGGCCGATCTCGGCCAGCAGCGGGCTGACGGTCCAGTTGGTCGGCACGCGGCCCCGGGCGGGGTCGTCCCAGAGCTGGCGCATCCTGCGCTGGCAGTACTGGATGTTGTCGCCCTCGCCGACCGTGAGCGTGAGGTAGACCCGGTTGCGCAGGGTGGCCGGCGGCCTCGGGCGCACCTTGCTGGAGACCTTGGCGGCGACGCCCGCGTGCACGGTGGCGTTCATGTAGTAGTCGGCGGGCACCACTTCGACCGCGTGCTGCGAGGCCCGGTCCACGCCGCCCCACTCGCCGGCCACGTCGTTGGAGAACCAGCCCGCGTACGGCGTCGTGGGCTTGACCTTGGTCAGGATCTCGTCGAGCAGTTCGCCGGTCTGGCCGCTGGGCGGCAGCCAGAACACCATGGCCCGCATCGCCGTCGTGTAGTCGCGGAAGTAGGGGAACGGCTCGACCCTGGTGGGTGCGGTGGTCGTCGCGGTGACCAGGAACTGGTTCCACAGGTCCACCTCGACGGTGAGCTGCTGCGTGCCGGCGGGCGCGGTGAAGCGGTAGATGAAGTAGCCGCCGCCGTCAGAGAACCGGTTCTCGTCGCCGCCGATCGAGGAGTTGAGCCCGTCGAAGAGGAACGGGGTCTCGGCGTCCGTGCCCGGCTTGAACGAGGCGATCTGGGCGCCGTCGGCCTTGACCACGACCGAGCCCACGGAGGCGCCCCAGCCGTCGTCGCCGAGTGAGTCCTGGAAGCGCAGGTAGACGCCGTCCTGGCCGGACAGCTCCTGGCTGAGGTCGAACGTGCGGACCTCGCGGTTGGAGGAGTCCCTGATGCGCTCGGTCTCCCTGGCGATCTCGCGCCACTGCACGTCGTCCACCTTGACCGTGCGGGTCGGCGGCAGGCCGCTGAGCAGGGCGTGGGTGCAGCGGGGCCACAGGTTGTCGAGCTGCCAGCGGTAGAGTCCGAGGATGTCGTCCGCCTTGAAGCGGCCGCGCAGGTCGGTGATGGTTCGCAGGCCGTACTGCTCGGCCTGCTCGGCGGTGGCGGCCACGGCGTTCTCCAGGCCGGCCAGGGTGGTGGCGACGTTCACCGAGTCGGGGACGTCGGGGTCGTGCAGGATGGCGCCGCGCACCTCGCCCCGGTAGCGGGCGATCAGGTCGAGGGGGCGCTCGTGCCGGGTGACGGCGGCGCCGGTGCTCGCTAACCAGGTGTTGTCGTAACCCTCGGTGGTGTAGTTGAAGTACAGGCGCGGACGGCGGCGGTTGACCACCCCTTGGAGGGTGGCGAGGAGTAGCTGGTCGTTTCCGTGGAGGGTGCTGATGTCGGCGAAGTCCAGGCGGGTGGCGCGGCCGAAGCCTGGCAGAAGGGGTGCGGGGGCGCTGGTCGTGGCACCGGCGGGGCCGGCGGGCAGGGAGATACCCAGTCCGCCGGCCGCGAGGACCACGCCGTTCGCCCACAGGAATTCACGTCGGGACACCATCGGCGTTCACTGCTCCTTGCGAGGAGACCGTCTGATGACATCGTTGTCAGACAGCGTTGTCATAGGGACCGTAACAATGTCACGGAACGTTGTCTATGGTGTAAAGCGCGCGGTTAGCTCAATCCCGGCAAGCGCCCTGAGACCGTACTTTCGGCCGGTACACCTGCGGTGCCCGGCTCCCTAGCCTTGGCCGCGTGCGTGTGCGGGAATGGCAGTCCGACCTCGGTCTCGTCGTGGCGTCCCTGGCGGTGATCGGCTCCGCCGCCCAGCGGGTCGCCGACAGCTGGGGCGGCGCCTACTGGGTGTTCGGCGGTGCGGCGGGGGCGGTGGCGTGCGCGCTCGCCCTGGTACGCCGTCGTGACCGGCTGTGGACGGCCGTCGCGGGCCTGGCCGTCGCCGTCGTCGCCATCCTCGTCGCCCGGTGGGCGGGGCTTCCCGCCGAACCCGGGCCCGGCCTGGCGTTCGGCCTTTCTGTGCTGGTCGGCTCCGCCGTCAGGGTGCTGCCCGCGCGGCAGGCGGCCGGGATCGCGGCCGGCGGGCTGGCCGTCGTCGCGGCCTCGTCGTTGTCCGGGTCGACGCATCTGGCGGTCGTGGTGCTGAACGGCGGGGCCTGGCTGGCCGCTGTCGCCGCCGGGCTCGGGCCGCGGCTGCTCGCGATGCGCAGGGAGGCCGCCGCCGAGCGTGTACGAAGGCACGAACGGCTGCTGCTGGCCAGGGAACTGCACGACGTCGTCGCCCACCACGTCACCAGCGTGGTGCTCCAGGCCCAGGCCGCCCGGCTCGTCACCCGCCGCGATCCGGGGCGGACGGAGGACTCGCTGGCCGGCATCGAGACCGCCGGCTCCGAGGCCCTGGCCGCGACCAGGCGCGTGGTCGGCCTGCTGCGCGAGCCCGGCTGGGCGATCTCCGAAGGCTCGGGAGGCGCAGGAGGCTCGCGAGGCGTAGGGCACTCGGGAGGTGCAGGAGGCTCGGGAGGTCTTGGGCCGTTCGAGCGGCTCGCGGAGCTGGCCGGGCGCTTCACCGGGCCGCCGGTGCGGCTGCTCCTGCCGGACGGGGAGCCGGCGTGGCCGTCCGAGGTGGCCGGGACGGTGTACCGCGTCGTGCAGGAGTCGCTGACGAACGTGTCCCGCCACGCGCCGCACGCGACGTCGGTCACCATCAGCGTCACACGACAGGAGGACACGCTGGTCACCGAGATCACCAACGACCCCGCGGTACGGCGGGACGCGGACGGGGGCTCAGCGTGGCGGGACGGGGCCGGTGGGTGGGGGTGGGGTGGGGGATATGGGCTGGTCGGGATGCGGGAGCGGGCCGAGGCGCTCGGTGGTGCGCTGGAGGCGGGCCCGCGTTCCGGCGGTGGCTGGACGGTCGTGCTCACCCTGCCCCTGCCCATGGCGGCCCCCGTACGGGAGCGCCGATGAGCATCACGGTCCTGCTGGCCGACGACCAGCCGATGATCCGCGCCTGCCTGCGCCTCATCCTGGAGGACCAGCAGGACATCCGCGTGATCGCCGAGGCGGGCGACGGCGCCGAGGCCATCGCCATGGCCCGCAGGCAGCGCCCCGACGTGTGCCTGGTGGACATCCAGATGCCGGGCCCCGACGGCGTCGAGGTCACCGCCGCCCTGGCCGGGCCCGGCGTCCGCGATCCCCTCAGGGTGATCGTGCTCACCACGTTCGACCTCGACGAGTACGTCTACGGCGCGCTCCGCGGCGGCGCGGCCGGCTTCGTGCTGAAGGACGCGGGCCCTGAGCTGCTGGTCGAGGCGGTACGGGCCGCGCACGCGGGCGAGGCGTTCATCTCGCCCTCGGTCACCCCGCGCCTGCTGCGCCACCTGACCGCCACCATGCCGGGCCCCGAAGCCGCCGGACCTGCCCAGCCGCTGTCCGGGCGCGAGGTCGAGGTCACCCGCGCCGTCGCCCGGGGCCGGACGAACCGGGAGATCGGCGCGGAGTTGTGCATCTCGCTGAGCACGGTCAAGGGGCATGTGGCCGCCGTCCAGGCCAAGCTCGGCCTGCGCAACCGCGTGGAGATCGTCGCCTGGGCGTACGGGAGCGGCCTGCTGCGCTGACAAGCCAAGCTGCGGCGGCGTTTCAGAGGCGATCATCGTGGGTAAGGCCGACGGTAATTCTGAGCTGCCTGTACTTCAGGAGCCCCAGATGTCCCTTATCACGCTCACCCCCGGCGCACGTGAAGCACTGAGCGGCGACGAGATCGTGTTCTTCGACTGGCATGTGACCGGTCTGTGCTGTGCGGACGCTGGGGAGTTCTCGGTAAGGCCGCTGCGCCGTTCCCGGTTGCCCCGCCGCGCCCGCCGCCTCGGGGAGACCGGCCTGGTGTACGCCCATCCGACCGCCTGGGTGCATCTCGCCGAGCTGCCTGTGACGATCGACTGCCGTCCGCTGTGGCGCTGGCGGCGGTTCACCACCGATCTGCCGCCGGACGCCGGCCTGCGCTGCTGCCTGGGGCGCCCTATATATGGCCCTATATAGGAGGTAACCGGTGAAGCTGCGTTCCATCATCATCTGGACGGCGGTGGCGATCGTCGGCGCCGTCGGATGGGCGGTGCTCGCCTTGTCGAGAGGCGAGAACGTCAACGCGGTGTGGCTCCTCTGCGCCGCCCTCGGCTCCTACGCCATCGCCTACCGTTTCTATGCCCGCTTCATCGTGCGCAAGGTGCTGCGCGCCGACGACCGCCGGGCCACCCCGGCAGAGCGGCTCGACAACGGCATCGACTACCAGCCGACCGACCGCCGGATCCTGTTCGGCCACCACTTCGCCGCCATCGCGGGGGCGGGGCCGCTGGTCGGGCCGGTGCTGGCGGCCCAGATGGGCTACCTGCCCGGCACCATCTGGATCATCGCGGGCGTGATCTTCGCCGGTGCCGTGCAGGACATGGTGATCCTGTTCTTCTCCATGCGGCGCAACGGCAGGAGCCTCGGGCAGATGGCCCGCGAGGAGATCGGGCCCGTCGGCGGGGCGGCGGCGCTCATCGGGGTCTTCGCCATCATGATCATCCTGCTCGCGGTGCTGGCGCTGGTCGTGGTCAACGCCCTGGCGCAGTCGCCGTGGGGCGTCTTCTCCATCGCGATGACCATCCCCATCGCCCTGTTCATGGGCTTCTACCTGCGGGTGATCCGGCCCGGCAGGGTCGTCGAGACCACGCTGATCGGGGTCGCGCTGCTGATCCTGGCGATCATGGCGGGCGGCTGGGTGCAGGAGTCGAGCTGGGCGTCGTTCTTCACGCTGAGCCCGTCGGCGCTGGCGCTGTGGCTGATCGCGTACGGGTTCGTCGCGGCCGTGCTGCCCGTGTGGATGTTGCTCGCGCCGCGCGACTACCTGTCCACGTTCATGAAGATCGGCACCATCGTGCTGATCGCCATCGGCATCGCCGTCACCGCGCCCCCGCTGCAGACGACGGCCTTCACCGACTTCGCCTTCAACGGCAAGGGGCCGGTCTTCGCCGGATCGTTGTTCCCGTTCGTCTTCATCATCATCGCCTGCGGCGCCCTGTCGGGGTTCCACGCGCTGATCTCGTCGGGCACGACGCCGAAGATGATCCAGAAGGAGACCCAGGTCCGGATGATCGGCTACGGCTCCATGCTCATGGAGTCGTTCGTCGCGGTCATGGCGATCACGGCGGCCTGCGTGCTGTCCCCCGGCCTCTACTTCGCCATGAACGCCCCCGCCGGCGTCGTCGGCGCCACCGTGCAGTCGGCCGCCGAGGCGGTCACCAACCTGGGCTTCGTCATCACGCCCGGCGAGCTGCAGGCCGCGGCGGCGGCCGTGCAGGAGGAGACGCTGATCGCGAGGACGGGGGGCGCGCCCACGCTGGCCGTGGGCATCTCGCAGATCTTCTCCGGCTTCCTCGGCGGCGCGGCGCTGCAGGCGTTCTGGTACCACTTCGCGATCATGTTCGAGGCGCTGTTCATCCTCACCACGGTGGACGCGGGCACGCGGGTGGGACGGTTCATGCTCCAGGACACGCTGGGCAACCTGTGGAAGCCGATCTCCCGGGTGAGCTGGTGGCCGGGACTGATCGCCTCCAGCGCCGTGGTCGTGGCGGCCTGGGGATACTTCCTCTACCAGGGCGTCAACGACCCGCTCGGCGGCATCAACCAGCTTTTCCCGCTCTTCGGCATCGCCAACCAGTTGCTCGCCGCCGTGGCGCTCACCGTGGCCACGACCGCGCTGATCAAGAGCGGCCGGCTCAAGTGGGCCTGGGTGACGGGCGTGCCGCTGGCCTGGGACGCGGCCGTCACGCTGACCGCGAGCTACCAGAAGGTGTTCTCCACCGACCCGACGCTCGGCTTCTTCGCCCAGCGCGACCGCTACCAGGCCGCGCTCGACCAGGGGCAACTGCTCGCCCCGGCGAAGACGACGGACGCGATGCGGCAGATCGTGGTCAACTCGACCGTGGACGGCATCCTGGCGGCGCTGTTCGCGATCCTGATCATCGTGGTGATCGTGGACGCCGCCCGCGTCTGGATCAAGGCGATCAGGTCGCCGGAGCCGCTGCCGGACGCGGAGGCGCCGTTCGAGGAGTCGAAACTGCTGGCCCCCGCCGGGCTCATCGCCACCCGCGAGGAGAAGGAGATGATGGCCAAGGCCACGTCAGGAGGATGACCCGGCGGCCCGGGACGTTGACCACACGTTCGAATGTGGGTTAGGTAGGTCGGGTGGCCGCTGATGAGACGCGCGACGGGGTCGCCCTGACCAACCTCGACCAGCCGCTGTTCGACGGCGCCGAGGCGACCAAGCGTGACCTGGTCGACTACCTCGACGCCGTCAGCGACCGCATCCTGCCGGTGCTGCGCGGCCGGGCGCTCTCGGTGATCCGGGTGCGCCCGGGCCAGCCGCCGTTCATGCAGAAGAACCTGCCGAAATACGCGCCCGACTGGGTGCGGTCGGTGACCATGTGGGCGGATTCGTCGCGGCGGCAGGTGACGTACGCGCTGTGCGACGACCGCAGGACGCTGCTGTGGTTCGCGAACCAGCGGGCGGTGGAGTTCCATCCGGCGCTGTTCGTCGGCGACCAACCCACCCACCTCATCCTCGACCTCGACCCGCCCGAGAACCCGCCCGAGGACTCGCCCGAGAACCCGCGGGAGCACGACGGCTCCTTCTCGTTGGCCGTGCGCGGCGCCTTCCTGGTCCGCCAGGCGCTGGCGGACTGCGGCCTGGCGGGCGCGGTGAAGACGAGCGGGGCCAAGGGCGTGCACGTGTTCGTCCCGGTGACCGAGGGCACCGCCCCCGACGACCTGGCGGCGGCCACCAGGGCGCTGGCCGCCCGCGCCGAGCGGCTGGATCCCGCGCTGGCCACCACCGCCTTCATCAGGGAAGACCGCGAGGGCAAGGTGTTCCTCGACTCCACCAGGGCGGGCGGGGCCACGGTCGCCGCCGCCTACAGCCCGCGCATCCGGCCGGGGGTGCCGGTGTCGTTCCCGGTGGCCTGGGCCGACCTCGACCGGGTCTCGCCGCGCGACTTCACCCTGCGCACCGCCCCCGGGCTGCTGGAGCGGGCCGATCCGTGGGCCGAGCACATGCCGGCGCCGCAGCGGTTGCCGGTCGACCTGGTCGAGGAGGGGCACACGATCCCGATCGCCCGCGTCCAGGCGATGCACGAGGGCAAGCGGAGGGCCCGCGCCCGCCGCGCCGAATAGTGTCCGGATTTTGCCGCATGAGTGGGTCTTCTCAGCGGTTCCCGGCCGGGTTACGTTTCCGTTCGCGGCGGCTCGGGGCGAATCGCCGCCGCGATTCCCGTCCAACCCGGGGGGAAACCTCAATGCGCAGAACGCTCATCGTAGTGATCGCCGCTCTCTCCTTACCGCTGGCACTGGCGACACCGGTCCATGCGGGGGGCCTCGACGACGTGTTCGCCAAACTGCTCGTCAAGCAGGTCAAGGGCAGCAACGTCAAGAAACATCTCGACGCGCTGCAGGCCATCGCCACGGCCAACGGCGGCAACCGCGCCGCCGGCTCGCCCGGTTACGACGCCTCCGTCGACTACGTGGCGGGCAAGCTGCGCCGGGCCGGGTACAAGGTGACGCTGCAGCCGATCAACTTCGTCGAGAGCTGGTCGGAGAACAGCGCGCCGGTCCTCGACGTCACCGCGCCGAGCGCGAAGTCGTTCGTGCCGAACGAGGACTTCTTCACCTTCCAGCCCTCCCCGTCGGGCGACGTGACCGCCCAGGTCCAGGGCGTGGACCTGACCCTGCCGCCGACGCCGACGCCCACCTCGACCAGCGGCTGCGAGGCCGCCGACTTCGCCGGGTTCGTCGCCGGTCGCGTCGCTCTCGTCCAGCGCGGCACCTGCCCGTTCGTGAACAAGGTGCAGAACGCGGCCGCGGCGGGCGCGAGCGGGCTCATCGTCTTCAACGAGGGCCAGCCGGGACGTACGGAGGCGAACCCGCTCGACATCGGCGAGTGGCGCGGCGGGATCCCGATGGTCTACGCCGACTTCGCCGTCGGCCAGGAGCTGGCCGCCACCGCGGGCGCGACCGTGCACCTCAAGGTGGACGCCGACCTCGTGCTCGGCACGAACAACAATGTGATCGCCGAGTCCCGCGGCGGCGACCCGCGCGACGTCGTCATGATCGGCGCCCACCTCGACAGCGTCCCCGAGGGGCCGGGCATCAACGACAACGGCTCGGGCAGCGCGGCGATCCTGGAGGTCGCCGAGGAGATGGCGAAGTACCCGGTCAAGAACAAGGTCCGGTTCGGCTTCTGGGCCGCGGAGGAGATCGGCCTGCTGGGCTCGGACCAGTACGTCGCGGCCCTGTCGCAGGCACAGCGCGACCGGATCAAGGTCTACCTGAACTTCGACATGGTCGGCTCGCCCAATTACGCGTACATGCTGTACGACGGCGACGACTCCGACGCCGAGGGCTCGCCGGCCGGCCCGCCCGGATCCGACGAGATCGAGCGGCGGCTTGAGCGCTTCTACGACTCCCGCCACCTGCCCACCATCGGCACCGACTTCGACGGGCGCTCCGACTACGGGCCGTTCATCGCGGTCGGCATTCCGGCGGGCGGCATCTTCACCGGCGCCGAGGGCATCAAGACGCCCGAGGAGGCGGCGCTGTTCGGCGGGACGGCGGGGGTCGCGTACGACCCCTGCTACCACCAGGCGTGCGACACGATCGCCAACGTCAACCTCAAGGCCCTGGACGTGGACGCGGACGCGATCGCCGACTCGGCGGCGCGCTTCGCTTTCAGTCTGAAGGGCATCCCGAAGCGCACGGCCGCCAAGACCGCGGCGGCCCTGTCCGCTGAGGGCACCCGCTAGGGACACGGGCAGAGACGCGGGGCCGGGCGGACGCACCCGCCCGGCCCTCGCTCATGAGAGGTGGTCGGCTCGCCGGGGACGGGTAGCCGACCGGGCTGCGGTGGCCCTGCTCGTCCACCGCGCGGATGCCGAACTGCGCGTTGTCCTTGGACAGGCCCTCCACGGTGTACGAGGTGACGTTCCCGACGAAGCGGGAGTGGGTCCACGTCGGCTCGGTCGTGTCCCGCCTGAGCACCTCATCTCCGGAAAGGTCGGGCTCGGGGTTGGCGTCCCAGCGCAGGTCCGTGTCGTTCGTGAGCCGGCTCGGCACGCTGGCCGCCCGGCCCGGCGAGCGAGGACCCCGTGCCGGCGCCGCCAGCGCGGCCACGTTCACCTGCGTCATCCGCGCCACGTAGTCCGGCTCCACGTACGGCAGCAGGTCCCCGTACTGGACGCCGTCGTGCACCCGGATGTCCTGGTGCTGGTGCCGGTAGTCCTCGTGCACCTCCGTGAACCGCACCGCCGGGTAGCCCTGCTGCAGGAACGGGATCTGGTCACCGTCCCGCAGGTGACGGTAGCGGCGGTAGTACAGGCGGGCGTCGAAGCGCGGCACGTACTGGCCGGCCGTCTCGTTGACGAAACGGGCCGACTGCCGCGACACCCCGTCGTTCTCGCCCCCGACCGGCTGGTGGACGGCGGCCTGGGCCGGGGTTCTCCGAGGTGGGCACGCCCTGCGAGAACACCCGGACGGCCCTGGCGTCCCGCCCGTTCTCCCCGTCGGCGCTGCCCACGATGTCATTGGAACATGCCCTGGATGTCGACGTTGTTCTGCTTGGTGTCCTGGGCGAACGTGCGCCTGGCCATCACCCGGGCCGCCTCGATGGCGACCGCGACCCCTGAGGCGTCGTCGTTCGTGCCGGGGGCGTCGCAGGTGACGTTCATGACGTCGCTGCAGCGGGAGTCGTAGTGGCCGCTGACCACGTACGTGCGGCCCGCCGACGCGTCCTGGGTGCCGCGCAGCGTCGCGACGACGTTCGTGATCACCGTGGGGGTGGGCACGCGGGGGGAGACCGGCTGGACGAACGACTGCTTGCGCACCGTCATGCACCCGCCGGGGGGATGCCAGGGGGAATGAAGGCATGGCACCGCTCCACGAGGGTGAGGCGGGCCGGCCCCGGCGTCCCGCGCGAGGGCCGGCCCGTGAGGGGGGAGCTAGTTTGTGATCTTGACGTCGTCGACGCCGGCCTCGACCAGGGAGGCTCCCGAGGCGTCGGCCGCGTCGATGACGATGCGGACCGTCTGGCCGGCG